>WFSD01000269.1 GCA_015486235.1 Anaerolineae bacterium | reverse complement strand
GGGAAGAATTTCATGTCGGTGCTGGAGCAGTTCTGGAATGCTCCGCCGGGTGCTGCTACGGTGAAAGAACGGAACAAGGGGAGTTGGTGGAAGCATCGCAAGGATTTCATGGGGCTGCTGGCGGGCGCTGCCATGGGTCGTCTGCAGAACGGTGAGGTCAGCCCGACCAGGCTGACACTTTCTCTGAAGCGCGCCCTGGATGAGCGGCACATTCTCTTCTACCCAATGCTCGATGCCGCGGCGGAGCCCATCGCGGCGGCGCATTGGGACGGTGCCCTCCGCCCGTGGGGCGGTGATTACGTCATGGTCGTGGATGCAAATCTGGGGTACAACAAGGTGAATGTCAACGTCTCCGAGGATGTCGAGTACCGGCCCGGTCGGGAGGCTACGGTCACTCTGGCCTACCGGAATCGCAGCCCGAAGAAAAAAGTGGAGCGCTGCGTCCACGAGCCCCGCTACGGCGATTCCTACAGCGCCCTGCAGTCCGGATGCTACTGGAACTACGTGCGGCTGTACGTGCCGAGAGGTAGCCGGTTGATCTCGCTGGAAGGGGGCCGCTTCGCCCCTGACGTGGGCGAGGAGGCTGGGAAGACGTTCTTCGGGGCGTATTTCGTGCTTCCGCCGGGGGAGGAGCATCGGGTCGTCTTCCGCTATGCCCCGCCGGAAGGCGCTTTGGGCACCCCGATTTTGTTCCAGAAACAGCCTGGGACCATGGGCAACCGGGTGAGGGTGGTATTCCGGGGGCCGGTACGTTGCAGGTGGAATCTGTCCGGATGGGACCTTGCCGATGAGTTCTCCGTCAGGCTGACGGCCGATGAGGAGCTGATCTGCCGATGAAGCGTGTTGCCAGGTTCGTTGCAGACAACGAGATATGGGTCGCACCTTTTCTGCTTCCCCTCGTGTTGTTCACCCCGGGGGAGGAGTGGTATGCTCTGGCTGCCGCCATTTTGCTGCTTCTGGTCTGGCTCGTCCGCTTTGTCGCTTATGGCAGGTTTACCTTGCGAACCCCTGTGGATTGGTCTATGGGGGTTTTTGTGCTGATGATCCCGGTGACCCTGTGGGCGACCGCTTTCCCAGACCTGACATATCAATCGGTTGGGTACATGGTTGCTGGCGTGCTGGGATTTTACATGGTGGTCAACTGGACGCATGGTGAGCGCAGGTTGCTATTGATGATGTGGGCTCTGGTGGCAATAGGTGTGATGCTAGCGCTCGTTGCTCCACTCGGGATGCAATGGCCTGCGAAGATGTTCCAGCCGCCCGCGTTTTTACCACACCTTCAGGGCCGCATCGGTGAGACAATCAACGGAAACGTGTTGGGCGGAGCGGTGCTGCTACCCATCACTGTTGCGCTATCTCTGGTGATCGCCCCCGGAGGAGGGCGTTTCAGGATGCTGCGTCGCATTCTGGCAGCAGTGGCGGCTTTGATCATGCTGGGGATGTTGGTATTGGCTCAATCCAGAGGGACATATGTAGCGTTGGCCGGGGCCTTGACCGTGCTTCTTGCTCTGCGTTGGCCTGTCTTCTGGGTGTTGGTGCCCGTTGGTGCCGGAGGTGCGCTGTACCTGTGGCGGCAGGGGAGGCTGTTGCCGCTGCTGGAAGTGCTCCTGAAAAGCGAGAAAATCGGAGATCTGAATGGGCGCCTGGAGGTGTGGTCGCGGGCGTGGTACGCAATGCAGGATTTCTCGTTCACCGGTGTGGGCATGGGAGCTTTCGGGCCGGTGGTGAACTTGCTCTATCCGTTCTTTCTGCTTGGGCCTGATGCACACGTCCCTCACGCTCACAATCTCTTTTTGCAACTTGGCGTCGACCTGGGTTTTCCGGGATTGATAGCCTACATGGCTTTGTTGTTGAACCTCTCCTATGCAGCCTGGAGCACCTGGCAGGTCCTGCGCAGGCGTGGCGACCCACGCGCATGGTGGGCTTGGGGTCTTGTGGGAAGCATGCTGGCATTGGTGTTTCACGGATTGGTTGATGCCGTCACGTGGGGGACGAAGCCTGCTTTGCTGGCTTGGCTCATGTGGGGAGTGGTCGTTGCCTTGCGACGCGAATCGTTGGAGGTAGGAGGATGAACAGGAGATGGATTTTTGTGGCGCTTATCGTGTTTTTTCTGCTCCTGCTGGCTTCGTGTAGCCCGCAAGGCGGGAAGGGAGAGCCTGGCATTCCTACTGCTATCCGAAGTACGCCAGCCAGGTCCGCACCAGCAATCCTCCCGGCCATCTCCATTCCGGCCCTCGGCGTCACGGCCCCGGTGAAGGATGTTTCCTGGAAGCCCCAGCTGGTGGAAGGGAAGCTGGTCGATGTTTGGGACGTGCCGGACGACGTGGTTGGACATCTCCATGGCACAGCGTGGCTTGGCGGGGCCGGGAACATCGTGCTGACGGCTCACCACAACCGCGGGAAGAAATTTTTCGCCGGGCTGGACGGCCTGAAAAAAGGGGACGAGATCCTTCTCTGGGACGAGGCCGGAAAGCGGTATGGTTACCGGGTGGAGCGGAAACTGATCCTGCCGGAGACGGGGGTGGGGAAAGAGGAGCGCCGAGAGCACGCCCGGTATGCCGCTCCTGGCGGCGAGGACCGCCTGACGCTGATAAGCTGTTGGCCTTCGTGGAGCAACACACATCGGGTCGTGGTGGTCGCTCTGCCGGAGAGGTGACGTCGTGACGACTTTTACCCTTTCCGTCGCTCACTTGAAGCTGGAGATAGAAGGCCCGGACGGCCTGCTCGGCCCTGTGTTCTTCCGCCGTTTGCATCCTGTTGGGTCGCCCGTGGCAACGCCCTGGCACGTCCGTGTGGAAGCAAGTAGGGCGTTCTCTGATGTTCCCGGAGCCCTTTATGGCGTAGGGCCCACCTGTTCCGGCGGTGAGTGCCGATTGGAGGCACAGGGATTCGTGGGGCGGGTGAGCACTGCATGGCGAGAGGCCTCGCTGATAGTGCACGGCGAGGCATCGCTCCAGGATGTGGGATATTTTCTTCGTGTAGTTATGGCATTGCAGGCGTTTGCTGGCGGTTGCATCCTTTTTCACTCCGCCGGAATCGAGTGGCCGGGGGCGAGTGGCCTCGCCTTCTTCGGGCGATCCGGGAGCGGAAAGAGCACGGTGGCTTCCTTTGCCGCGGCAGCCGGCGCACGCGTTCTCCACGACGATCTGGTGTTTTTGTGTCCGGATGCGGGCGGGTGGCGTATGTGGGGAAGTCCTCTCGGCGAATGGCATCCTCTTGCGTCCGGTACCCTACTGGCGGCGATTTTCCTTTTGGTTCAGGATTCTGCAGACGCCGTGGAGAACATCGAGCCGGCACCGGCGTTGGGGGAACTTGTTGCTAATTCGCCGGTGGTTTCTGCGGATGCGGAACTGCTTCCAATGTTGATGGATCGGTGGTTAGAGGTTATGGAAGCAGTGCCGTGCCGTGCGCTTCATTTTCGCCTCTCCAATAGCTTCATTGACGTAGTTTCCCGCTGGCTCGGCTGGACATCTTCCACAGAGGCGGCCTCCGGGGCGTAGCACACTCCTGAGGCCGCTGGACTGTCCGATCGGCAAGCAGATTAGCTCCACTCCTCGAGCGCTTTCTTCACCCTTCCCAGGAATTTGTCCGCTGAAGCGCCGTCCAGGATCCGGTGGTCGAAAGTGAAACTGATGTAGCACATGGGCCTGATGGCGATCTGGTCTCCCTCTGGGGTTTCCACCACCACAACCCGCTTCACGATCGCACCGACGCCCAGGATCCCTGCGTTCGGCTGATTGATGATGGGTGCGGCGAACAAGCTGCCAGTTACGCCGTGGTTGGTGATGGAGAACGTGGCGCCCTGCACATCGTCCGGCAGCAATTTCTTGCTCCTGGCGCGCTCCGCCAGATCGTTGACCGCTATTGCCAGGCCGCGCAGGTTCATGGAGTCGGCGTTTCTGATCACTGGCACGATGAGCCCATTCTCCAGCGCCACAGCCATCCCCATGTGAACCCGCTTCTTCAGGATTAGCTTGTCCTCCGCCCAGACGGAGTTGGCCTCCGGCACTGCCTTCAGCCCGGCGATTGCCGCTGTGATGAAATACGGCGTATAGGTGAGCTTGATCCCTTCCCTGGCGAATTCCTCTTTGTGCCGGTTTCGGTGCGCCACGACGCGGCTCATGTCCACTTCCATCACCGTGGTTGCATGGGGCGATGTGTGCTTGCTCCTGACCATGTGCTCGGCGATTAGCAGGCGCATCCGGCTCAGTGGCATAGCTTCCTCTTCCGGCCCGATGGCAGCAGGTTGCGGAGGTCCCGCTGGCCCAGGTGCTGGGTGAGGAGCAGGCTTCTCCTCCTGGAGCTTCATGCTCTCTTCCAGCGGGCGAAACAGGATCCCGGTGCCAGGCTGCTCCCAAGCGGGCAGCTCTTTTTCCTTCCCCCGCTCCTCGATGTAGCGTGTGATATCTTTTTTGGTGACACGACCGCCTTTGCCGGTGCCTTTGACCTGCTTCAGGTCGATGTTGTGTTCTGCTGCAAGGCGGGCCACTACGGGCGAGACAGGAGGAGCCCCTTTGGCAGCTTCCTGGGCCGCCGCTTTCGCTTTCTCGCGCTCTTCGATGTACGCCATCATATCTTTCTTGGTGATGCGCCCGTGGAGACCGGTACCCTTGACTTGGCTCAGATCCACGTTGTACTCCGCGGCCAGTCGAGCCACCACCGGGGAGATCTTCCCTATTTCTGCTTTCTTCATCGGCGTCGATTCCTCAGCGGCAGGTGCTTCCACCTCCGGAGCAGCAGGCTTTACCCCGGCTTTTGCCTCCTCCGGCGTCCCGATTATAGCTATCGTGGTATCTGCGTGGACTGTCGTCCCTTCTTCCACCAAGAGCTTCAGTACCACGCCGGACGCGGGCGCTGGGATTTCGGTATCGACTTTATCCGAGGATACCTCGGCGATAGGCTCGTACTCGGAAACCGTATCTCCGACTTTTTTCAACCATTTGCTGAGCGTCCCTTCCACTACGCTCTCGCCCAGCTTTGGCATGAGAACTTCTGTCGGCATGAGAACCTCCGTTCATTAGAACCAGCGAATAAGCGAATGAGCGAATCAGCGAATCGAGAATGTCTCTCATCCGCTTATTTGTCAGTATGCGGCCAGATCTCTGGCAGCGTTGGCGATTTTCTCGGCGTTCGGCATGAACCAGTTCTGCATCGGCGGGCTGAAGGGCACGCCAGGAACATCCGGAGCCGCGACCCGCATCACAGGGCCGTCCAGGTACTCGAATGCTTCCTGTGCGATGGTGGCCGACACCTCAGCGCCAATGCCCAGGGTCAGGTTGTCCTCGTATACGATCAGCGCCTTGCCGGTCTTCTTGGTTGTCTCGATTATTGCTTCTTTGTCCAGCGGAGCCAGCGAGCGGAGATCGAGCACCTCGACGCTGATACCCTCTTTTTCCAGCGTCTCAGCGGCTTTCAGCGATTCGTGGAGCATCATGCCGAAGGTTATGATGGAAAGGTCATCTCCCTCGCGCTTCACATCCGCCTTGCCAGCGGGAATCTCATAGTACTCGTCCGGCACCTCGCCCTTGACGGCACGGTAGATTTTCTTGTGTTCCAGGAAGACCACTGGGTCGTTGAGCTTGACTGCCGTTCTGAACATGCCGAAAATGTCGTAGGGTGTGGCAGGGGCCATCACGTATAGCCCTGGGACATGGGAGTAGAACGCCTCGACACTCTGGGAATGGTACAGGCCGCCGCCAACTCCACCGCCGTAGGGCATTCGGATCACCATTGGCAGGAAATACTGACTGTTGGAGCGGTAGCGCATCCTGGCGGCTTCGTTGACGATCTGTTCGAACGCGGGGAATGAAAAATCGGCAAACTGGATTTCGGCGATGGGTCGCAGCCCATTGATCGTCATCCCGATCGCCGTGCTGACGATGGAGTACTCCGCCAGAGGTGTGTCGATTATCCGCTCCTCACCAAATTCCTCGGTGAACCCCTGGCTCGCCCTGAATACGCCACCCCTCGGGCCGACATCCTCGCCCATCAGCAGAACTCTATCGTCGTTCCGCAAAGCCTCAAGCATCGCATCGTGAACAGCCTGAAGATTTGTCATTACGCTCATTTATTCATGCTCCTTTGCACAGTTTCATCTGTCGGACACAGGACTGCAGAGTTATAAAACCTTTTGGAAACTCTGCACCTTTGTGCCTCCGCTTCTGGATCAGGCGACCTGTTCGAATACAGGATAGTTGGCTTCTTCGGCAGAGGGGTAAGGTGCATTCTCCGCATAGGTGGTGGCGTCATCTACGACAGCTTTCACCTCTTCTTCCATCTTCTCTCTCGAAGCATCGTCCATTACGCCGCGATCACGCAGCTCTTTCTCGAAAAGCGGCAGGGGATCCTTCTTTTTCCAGAACTCCACCTCTTCACGTGACCTGTAGGTTCGGTCGTCGTCGTCGGACGAATGGGGAACCAAACGATACATTTTGGCTTCCACCAGAGTTGGGCCTTCGCCGTTTCTTGCCCGTTCTACCGCTTCCATCATGACGTTGTAAGACGCGAGCAGGTCGGTGCCATCGACCCATACGCCAGCCATGTTGTAAGCCGCTGCTCTGTCGGCCACGTTCTTCACCGCCATTTCCTTGCGCTGTGGCACGGATATGGCGTACTGATTGTTCTGGCAGAGGAAGACCACGGGAAGTTTGTAGATGCTTGCCCAGTTCAGGCCTTCGTGGAATGATCCCTGGCTTGTGGAGCCTTCACCAAAGCAGACCAGCGTTACTTCGTCTTTCCCCAGCATCTTGGAGGCGTAGGCGGTGCCAGGGGCCTGGGCTACCTGTGTGTCAACAGGGCTCGAAATAGTGACCAGTTTGTGCTCCCGTGAGGAAAAGTGCTCCGGCATCTGCCTGCCGCCGCTGCTGGGAGCGCCTGCCTTGCCCAGCAGATCCAACATCAGTCCGCGGGGCGTCATCCCCATGACTAGCACCAGGGATATGTCCCGGTAGTATGGATAGACCCAGTCGTGCCCTTTCCTCAAGCTGTATGCAGCTGCTACCTGTATCGCTTCCTGCCCGATGCCGGAGATGTGGAATGGTGCTTTCCCCTGGCGGTTCAGCATCCACATCCGCTCGTCCAACCTTCGAGCCAGGAGCATGTAGTGGAACATTTCGATCAGGGTCTCTGGTGTCAGTTTCGCTGCATAGTCCGTTGCAGGTTTTCTGGAATACTTTTGTGCCATTTTCATGCCTCCTTGCATAAGATGTTTGGTTGTGCGGGGCAGCTTTTCAACTCAATCGCGTTGCTCACGCGCCAATCTCAGAGCATCAAGGTACACCGAATCGCTCAGGAAAAAGCCCGCCTGCCACCGAAGGGCGTCAAGCAGAGGTTTCACCCTCTCGATGAATCCCTGCTCTTTAGCCAGCAGGATCGTGCCCACAGTTCCGACAACTGGAATTCCGAAGCGCCTGGCTATGTGCCTTCCCTCGAGTTCGTCCATTAGGACGATATCTGCTTTCAGCTCGATTCCCAGGGCGATGGTCTCCGATTCCCCCTTGTCCAGATCACGCATCAGTGAAACCACCAGAGCGTGATCCAGAACGGTGTCCACTTTCACCCATTCGGCGCTTGCCACCTCATCGCTGCCTGGCCATCTCTTACCGAAAGCGTTCAGTTCGTCCCACACCCCCTCGGGAATATGCAGGGTGCTGTACACCTCCCGTAGTAAATCGAACCTTCCTATGGCAGCTAGATTGGTAATCGGAGAAGTATTGCTGACGACGATCATTTCCGCGCTTTTATGGTTTCTATAGCCTCCACGTCCTCGTAAAGCTCTTCGACCCCGAAATGAGGGGATATTCCGCGGGACGCCAGAAGCTGTCGAAACTCCCACAAGGACATCCCGGCCAGTTCGCGCGCCTTCCCTACCGAAAGCCTGCCCTGCTGATACAGGTAGACAGCTAGCTCCACCTTCAGCTGGGGTGCTGTCAGGCGGGCCGAGTCCAGTATATCACGAGAAATGTCCAGCTTAACCGTATCTTCCATCACCATCCCCTCAGGCAAACTTCCACTGAGTACATTACAATTATAAGCCATTGCGCCTGTGACGGCAAGCAACTGCTTTCGCCTTTCACGTCGAAGAGCGAAGCGGTCACGACAACAATCCAGGCGTACATCAGCAAATGCAGCAGGTAAATTGGATCACTCCGGAAACACTTTCCCCGGATTCATGATCCCGTGCGGGTCGAAAACCTGCTTGATTGCTTTCATCCTGGCGATGACGTTCTCCGGCAGGGCCAGCGGCATGTAATCCCGCTTCAGCATCCCGATCCCATGCTCGCCGGATAGGGTTCCGCCCAGGTCAATGGCGGCTTTGAAGATGTCCTCCGCAGCGCCCAGAACACGCTCCATTTCCTTCGGATCTCGGCGATCACACGCCAGCGTGGGGTGCAGGTTCCCGTCGCCGATGTGCCCGTACACAGGGATCACCAGCCCCCATTTCTCGCTGATCTCCTGCACCCGGCGAACCATCTCCGGCACTTTGCTTCGGGGCACGGCAATGTCCTCGCCCAGTTTGTGGGGCCGGAGCCGCCCAAGTGCCGGGGAAACCGAGCGCCTTGCTTTCCAGAGCCGCTCCTCTTCCTCGGGGGTGTCCGCCAGGTCCACGCCGGTAGCCCCCTGCCTGCGGCATACCCCCGCCACCTCCGATGCCTGTCGTCTCACCGATTCGAGCTCCCCATTGACGGCAATCAGCAGCATGGCCTCGGCATCTCGCGGGAGCCCCAGGTGCAGGAAGTCCTCCACCACGCCGATGGAAACTCTGTCGAGCAGTTCCGTGGTCAGCGGCAGGATCCCGGACGTAACCACCTTGACCACGGTCTCCGCTGCCACGTCCAGGTCGTCGAAGAACGCTGAGACAGTGGCCCTGGCAGGTGGCTTCGGCAGCAGTTTGAGGATTGCTTCGGTGATCACCCCCAACGTCCCCTCGGAGCCGACGAACAGGTGCACCAGGTCGTAGCCTGTGACATTCTTGATGGAGCGCCCGCCCAGTCGCAGGATTTCGCCGCCAGGGATCACCACCTCCAGCCCCAGGACGTAGTCCGAGGTGACGCCGTACTTGAGGCATCGGGGCCCTCCGGCGTTTTCGGCAATGTTCCCGCCGATGGTGGAGACGTCCAGGCTGGCGGGGTCTGGCGGGAAGAAGAGGCCGTAGGGCTCGGCAGCTTTCTGGAGGTCCAGATTGACGACCCCGGGCTGCACAACGGCGACCAGGTCCTCCGGCGAGATTTCAATGATCTTCCGCATGGGCGTCAGGCTGAGGGCGATGCCTCCCTGCTCAGGCACCGAGCCGCCGGAAAGACCGCTGGCAGCGCCCCGCGGCACCACTGGCACGCTCTCTTCGTCTGCAATCCGCAGCACCGTCACGACATCCCCGGTGGAGTGCGCCAGCACCACCGCATCGGGCCATGCCTCGCCCCAGGTACCGTCGTAGGCGTATGCCGCCCTGTCCTCCGGCGAGGTCAGCACGCGCCCCTTCGGCAGGGCATCCGTCAATCTCTCTAGCCAGTTGCCGTTGTTAATTGCACCATCCATATTGCTCACCCCGTTCGTCGAACTATCCACAGATTTCGCAGATTTTCTACCGAACTTACAGCACGAATCTTTTGTATTCCAGAGAACGAGCCCCAAAGGTCAGCAGCAGGCCAACCTTGTACCGGGTGGCTTTCAGATAGCTTATCGCCTGGGCCTTTTCGAGCCCAACCTATCCACGATATGGCCTTCAGTTCTCCAGAAAACCAGGCCCCAACTGTCTGTGGACTTCCATGGCAGCACCAATGATGGCATAAGTTTTCTCCTTTTCGGGGTATTCGCCGCGTACAGCCGTCATCGTTCCCTCCCTGGTTCGATCTGAACAATCTCTCGCCGCTTAATCTGGGGAATCTGTGGATAATTCCTCCAGCACGATCTGCGTCAGGTGTTTCACCTCCACATCTGCGCCCCGCTCCTTCAGCCCTTTCTGGATCTGCAGCATGCACCCGGGGTTCCCGGTCACCACCACTTCCGCTCCTGTCGCCAGGATGTTGTCCACTTTCTCCCTCAGCAGCACCCTGGACATCTCGAGGTGCGTGATGTTGTAGATCCCGGCACTGCCGCAGCATTTCGTCTCGTCCTTCAGCGGGACCAGCTTCACTTCCGGCAGGCTCATCACCACTGATTTTGGTTCTTCCAGCACCCCCTGAGCGTTCCCCAGATGGCAGGGCGAATGGTACGTAGCCAATCTGCAGTGGGAGCAGGCATGGGGTTGCTGAAGCGGAACCCCCTCTGGAAGTATTCTCGCCAGCCACTGGCTCACGTCAAGCACTTTGGCGCTGAAGGCCTTGGCACGCTCTGCAAATTCCGCATCCTCCGACAGGAGTTTCCGATATTCCTTCAGCATCCCACTGCAAGCGGCGCAATCGCTGACGATTACCTCCAGGCCCTCGAACCGTTCGAAAATGGCGATGTTGGTGCGGGCAAGCTCGCGGGCCTTTGCTTTGTTCCCCTGATCCTCGTGGGGCGCTCCGCAGCACACCTGCCCTTTCGGCACCACCACCTCGCACCCCAGCCTGCGGAGCAGCTCGATGGAGCTCTTGCTCACATCCGCCAGGACCTGACTCATCATGCAGCCAAGAAAAAACCCTACCCGATATTTCCGTTCTCCGTAGGCTGGCAGTGTTTCGGGCAGGGTCTTGTGCAGTGGCTTTGCCGGAAGATTTTCTGGCAACAGCGTTTCCATCTCGTAGAGCACCCGAAACGCCGGTATCTTCCTGCCCAGAAATCGCAGCACTGGCCGCACGAGCTTGTGCAACTTGAGCTTGCGGTAGAGCCTGGCAGGTGCCATCACCCACTCCAGCCTCCGGGCGGAGGTGAGGAAGGTATCCACGGATACGCGTTGCCACAGAGGGCGACCATGCTGTGCGGAGTACGCAGCTCTTCCTTTCAGGATGAGCTCGCCTATGGGGAGGCTCAGAGGGCACACTGTGTTGCACGCCCGGCAGTCCAGGCAGTTGTACAGGTGCTCCAACACACCTTCGCTCAGCGGCAACTTTCCGTCCTCCACTGCGCGAAGGAGCGAAAGCCGCCCGCGGGGAGAATCGGTTTCCAGCAGTGTTTCCTGGTAGGTGGGGCAGACCGTCAGGCATCTCCCGCACCTGAGACAGTTCTGCAGAACATCATAATCCGGAAGCTCAGGGCCAAAAACCTT
>WFSD01000268.1 GCA_015486235.1 Anaerolineae bacterium | reverse complement strand
GAAGACGAGGACTGCTGGTGTAGCGCTGTTCCTGCTCGGAGTCGTCGGGGGAATGTCCAGGGTGTTTTGCGGCCTGCACTTCCCGCTCGATATCGCGGGATCATTCGCCGTCTCCCTGGTTTCTGCATTTTCCATTTTCCTGTCAAAAGGGGTGCTGAACCGGCTTAACAAGGTGATCCTGAGGGAATACGCTTTCGTGCTTGCCAGAATAGGATCGAATCTGAAATAGACGGTTCACTCCACCTTCAAGACGGGAAACAGCACTGCGACAAGGCTTAGGGGCAAGAGTCGCCCAGCCATGAGTTTGTAGTATAATTGGACCGCGAAGAGATTCACCGTAGGCTTCAAGAGCATGGTGTACAGATCAGCGAACGAGAGGTCGATAATCTGTATTCTCGCTATCAGGTGTTGATGGCTGGTGCCGAGCGAGTGAGCAGAGATGATCTGGTGGAGATAGCGAAAGAGCGTGGAGGGCTGATCATCAGTCTGGATGGCCTGGAGCCGGAAGGGGCCTCAGAGCAACTATGGGTGGTGCGTGAAGTGCAAAGCGGGAAAGTCCTGGTAGTAGGATGGTTGGCTCGAGTGAACCATCAGACCCTGAAGGCTTTACTGGCACCGGTAGCTGCATTGGGTCTTCCCATATCGGGAACGGTGAGTGACAAACAAGGGAGTGTGCGCAAGGCGCTAGAGGAGACCTGGCCGGAGGTGCCTCATCAGTGGTGCCAGTCTCATTATTTGGGCAATGTCACTCGTCCGATTTACGATCAGGACAGGGCCCTCAAGGCCGAGTTGCGTAAGGCCATTCGCGAGAAAGTACGGGAGAGCTTGAAAGAGGTGTTATCCGGGTCAAAGGACTCGGGTTTTTCCCCCTCGGCTGGTCGCGGGGATGTTGGTAGAAGGGATCCCCGATGAAAACGCCTCAGAGCAACCGCCGAGACGGGAGCAAGTGGTCCGGGATCTGGCTTTAGATTTGCAACAGGCCCTATTGCGAACAGGACGTGCTCCTTTTGAGGTGTCAGGGTTGCCCATGTTCGAGGACCTCTGCGCCTTGCAGGAGACACTGACTCAGTGCCTTGCGCTTGGCGATGATCCCCGCTTGCGTCATTGGCATCAGGTCTTGAGTCAGACGCTCCCGGCTTATCGCCAGAAGTTCGTCGAGATCCGACAGGCTCTCGATTGGGTAAAGGGGGTCAGAGAGATTCTGCATGCTCCTTTGCCCACTGAAGAGAAAGCCGGGGCAGGTGGTGACGCAGTAGCTCTCCAACTGGCCCATTACCTGGGCAGATTGGCCGATCGAACGGACCTCAGCCCCTGGTTGAGTTCCTACCGTGAGCACCTTTTCAAAGTGAGTGAAAGCTACTGGTCAGGGCTCTTTCACTGTTATGACATCGCCAACTTGCCCCGAACGAACAACGATCTAGAGCGCCTGTACGGCAATCTCAAGCGTGGGCTGAGGCGGCGACAAGGTGTGCACAACCTGCGGGAAGCGCTGCGCCGCCATGGGGCCTGGGCGGTATTCTGCAGCGACGATCCTTCCCCCGAAGCATTGAGAGAGCGTTTGGCTCAGGTCCCTTGGACGGTGTACTTTGCCGAACGGGCCCGCTATGAGGAACACCAGGCCACTTTTCGACGACGGTATCACTGGCGCCACCAACGAGAAACAGTGATGCAACAGCGAATCGCCGCCTGGACTCAGGCTGTCTTGAATTGTTAACGTGCGACTTTTGCCACAGCGCATAAATAGTTTGCGATTCATGGGGGGCTTTCGAAGCAAATCGAAAGCCCAAAGTTGCTCTGGAGGCTTTCTCGACACGCCTGGAGTGAATCGTGGCTTCCCGCTGGGGTTGATGGATACTGCAGCGGCTTTGGAGAATCCTGGGAGCCCCAGGATTTGCTTCGAACTCCCTTCATGGTGCCCTGCTTTGTCTTGATGTGAGATTTGTGCTATACTGTTTGTGTATAGGGGCCGATCCAGAGTGCATCATTTGGACCAACCAATAAACTCCAGACCATATCACCTTTGATAGTGAGGCAAACATCACCATGGATACATACCAGTTTACGATCATTATCGAACGCCAGCCTGAAGGAGGGTATCTGGTCTCTGTTCCCGCCTTACCGGGATGTTATACGGAAGGACGTACCCTGGAAGAGGCTCGCGAAATGGCCGCTGACGCCATCCGTGCCTATTGCATCAGCCTGCGCAAGCACAGTGAACCTGTTCCTGTCGAGCCCTCCGAAGAGCAGTTTGTTGGGCGACTGAGCGTGAACCTGGAACCAGCATGATGTCTCGTCTACCCACCGTGAAACCTCGTCAACTCATCGGCGTTTTAGAACGTGTGGGCTTTCAAGTTGACCACCAGACGGGTAGTCATGTTGTTCTATGGCGTGAGAGCGACGGACGTCGGGTAGTTATTCCCCTCCACAACCGTGATCTAGGGCGTGGACTGACACTGCGGATCATCAAAAGCGCTGGCCTCACTCGTGATGAGTTTGTCGAATTGCTTATGTAGTCGGTTCGCTTTGCCCATTCATCCATGCAGCACCCTTTTCTACTCCCAGCAGCCTGCTATGGGGCACTCTGTGTCACTGACCGGGCTACACTGCACCACGCGTAGCCGCCCGGTGTGTACTACCCGTCGCCGCCCGGTGTGTGCCATCCGCCGCCAGGTTGTGAAATGGTGAGTTTGTGGCATCATCTCTCCAGGACAAAATCTATTCCTGAAGGGAGAAGTAGAATTATCCCTCACCGTCAGGTGGAGGTGTGTTGCTCTCAGGCGTGGAGAACAGCTAGGTATCGCATGGTGGTGGGCGCAATCAATTGTGGAGCCCCATAAGGCGTTAAGGGAAGGGCTTACCTGGCCCACGGTCATTCGAGGAGGTGGGTCATGAAGACCATTCGTAGTGTTACTGTCGGTTCGGCTTTCAAAGTAGGGGCGGTGCTCAGTGCATTGCTGTTTGCTGTTCTGGGGATTTTCATACTCCTGCTACCGGGGTTATTCGGAGCCAGCTTGCCGCGCAGTATCATTGGAGGATACAGCGATCCCGTAAGCGCCCTTGGCGTGGATCTCGTGATTTACCTCATTGGGGTAGTGGCGTATGGGGTGATCGGGGGAATCGGCGGGGCAATCTATGCTTTTCTCTACAATCTGGTGGCTGACGTTGTCGGTGGTCTAGAAATAGACATAGACTGAGTCTGGGGAAGGCGAGGTAATCCGAAAGAGAGTGTCAATGTGCACCCCAAGTGTACCACCCATAGCCGGGTGGTGTGTGCCACCCATGTCCACTCAAATGTACCGCTCGTAGCCGGGTGATGTGTGCCACTGAAGCCGGTCGAACCCCTTTCGCGAAAATGGTTCCACCCGTTTATCCATCCATGTCCTGTTGTCCCTCATGGCAAGCGTGGTTCCGACTTACGATCTCTTCGATTCAGCAGGCGAAGCTGCACTATCGCTAGTGACCTCCTTCCCGCGACGACGCTGCCTGTAGCTCTCACCACGAATGGTGATGGGGTGAACATAGTGGGCGAGCCTGTCCAGAGCAGCACTGACCAGAAGATCATCCTGAAACCCCACTGAGGATCAGGGTTGGAGGCCAGAGCCTGAGTTAGGATGAGAGCGCTGCTCCAAAGGGTCACAACCATCTCTGAGCGCTTTTGCCCGATTGCTCCTTGACAACCGTCTGAAAATGTGTACAATGGTGTCCAAAAGGGGATGCGCGGTTTCGCGCGTCCCCTTTTTCGCGTTCAGGCCCCGCGAGAACGACAAAAGAGCAACAAGGAGGTAAATCATGACAGAGTATCTCTTGGGAACCGAAGGCGACATGGTGGAGCGCGGCCTCATCCTCGCCGCCATCGTGGTGGCGGGCGTCACCCTCTGGTACTCCATCGGCCACAAGCTGGCGGGCAAGCTCCAGGTGGTGGACCAGGTTATCGGGAAATAGCTGAGGTGCGTGCCATGCGCTGGATCAGAGGCAGCGACGGCGACATGGTGGAAAGCGCCATCACACTCCCCGTCATGATGCTCCTGGCCCTGGCGCTGGTCAACCTGGCCCTGGCGGGATACGCTTCCGTGACCGCCACCAGCGCCGCAAGCTACGCGGCGCGCATAGGCGCGGTGACGCAGTCCAACCCTGCAGGCCAGGCCATGAGCGCAGCCCAGGACGTGCTGCGGGCGGGTGTGGGGAACTACCACGTCTCCGTCAGGGCCGACAGGAATCCGGGCGGCAAGGTGGTGGTGCGGGTGCAATGGGAAGTGCCCAATCTCTTCGGCAGCCTCATGCCTCTCTTCGGCGCTTCGAGCGGGCCTCTGCGGGGCGAGGCCGTGAGTTCGCAGCGCAAGGAGGGGTGGTGATGCGCCGGATGCGCCGCGTGCTCTTCTCACTTCTCTTCGGAAGCCGGGGGAACATGGTCTTCGACGCCATCGTAATCGTCGCAGTCCTGCTCCCCCTGGCGTCCATGACCGTGGACGTGCCGCGGTACCTCATCATGCGGGCAAGGCTTCAGGCGGCGGCCAACAACGCCGCCGAAGCCGCCGCCTCTCAGTGCATCCGCACGGATGTCTTCAGGAACACGGGGCGGGTCGTCCTGGACACTTCTTGCGCATGGAGCGCCGCCAGGGACGTCTTCTCCGAGACGGCGTCTCCAATGACAGCCAGGGGGTACAGTCTCTCCCTGGACGGGATGCACGTGAACCAGCCGAATCATAGCGTGGACGTGAACGCCAGCGGAACGACTATGGTCTTCTTCGGCACTTTCCCCGGCAAGAGAATCCACGTCCGGGCAAGGAGCAGGTTCAGGATGACGAAGAGATAGTCAAGTAGTCCAGTAGTCAGATAGTCAAGTAGTCGGGTAGTCACGTAGTCAAGTAGTCCGGCGGTGGAGCGACGGCATGTCCTGACGACTACGAGACTAAGCGACTACAAGACTACCAGACTACATGACTATTCTACGGGAAGGGACAGCTTTGGAGTCCGGGCGCGGTCGTTGGATGCGGCGCGGGACGCTGCCCGGCGGTTGGGAGTGCGACGTCGGCTCCCAACCACCGGGGTTGCGAGGCCGTCACTATCCGGAAAAGGGGGTGGCAGCCATGAAATCTCTCAACGCTTCTTTCCTCATGGCCGTGCTGTACGGACTGGTAGGCTACTTCGTGATGCGTCTCATCCTGGGGCGTCTGATGTGGAAACTCTGGGAGATCTTCTACCTGACGCCCTGAGGCGCACGAGGAAGACGGCTCACTGGGGGCCGTCCCTTCCCGACATCGGGAGCTTTCATGGAAGTCGATGTGAGGACGTTTGCGGCGTCGTCGGTGATTGCATTGATGCTGCTGTTCGGGCTGGCGGGGCGTGCGGTCACGCCCGTGGAGCACGGAGAGGCACAGATTCTGACGCCTGCCCGATGGCGCGCCGGGAAGCTGGAGCGCAGGGCGGAGGCGGAGGTGCGGCGTCTCCGGCGGGACGTGGAGGACATCCGCTCCCTCATGGAGCGGGGCAGGCCCTCTCCCGTGGACGCCATGCTCCTGGCCCAGCGTGTGTACGCTCACGAACGGCGGGGAACGTCGGCCACGGCTCCGGCAAGGCAGGCCGCCATCGATGCGGCTCAGACCGTGGCGGAGTACGCCAGCGGTGCAGCGGAGAGGGACGAGGCGGTCGCGGCGGTGAACAGGGCCATCGACGCCGTGGACGCTCTGACGCCGAAGCCAGCAGAAAAGGACGGGAAGGTGTTCATCCCCGTCGTCGGAGGGTGATGGAATGGATCCGTTCGACCAGATATCGGCGCAGATCCTGGAGGAGGAGCGCAGGCTCCGGGCCATGACGGAGGAGCAGGTGAGGGCGTACAGGCGGGTCCTCAGGGACATCCTGCTGCACCTGTCGCCGGAGACCGTGGAGAAATGGAAACGGAAGAACCCCACCGGGGCGTGGAACCCGGAGCCGGAGGAGTGGGAGCGGATAATCCTCGACGCGGCGAAACGCAGAAAGGGATGGGGAAACGGCGGAGACGCGCGGGGGCTGGCGGAGGAGAACCGAAGGCTGAGGGAAGAGCTGGCGGCGGCGAAGAGGGAGATAGCAATGCTGAGGGCGCAGCAGGCGAAACCGGCGGAGCCGGAAGAAAAGCGCCCGCAGATCCCCACGCCGACGAAGGAAATCTCCATACCGCCAATGCCGCCGGCCAGGTACAGGCCGCTGTTCCAGAACTGGAAGTGCGAGGGATTTGCCCTGGCAGTCATGGCGTCCACGGGGTGGAGCATGAGGCTCGCCATAGCCGAGGCGCTGGCCGGCCGGGACGGGAGCCTCAAGACCGCACGGTCCGGTTCCGTCAGGAGGATGTTTGAAGCGATGGAGAGATCAGGTTTGCTGGTAGGCCGTGTGGAAACCCTGGGCAGGGCGAAAGCGGCGGTGGTGACGCTGACGGACAAAGGCAAGGCCGTGGCCAGAGCCATGGGAATCGAGCCGGTGGAGCCGGAGTGGGAAAGGCTCATGCGGCTCCACGGCGGCGAGGCACAGTCGAAGCACGCCGCCATGGTGTGCGTATTCACGTACCAGGCCAGGAAGCGGGGATGGAGCACGGAGGTGTGCCCGGAGGTGGAAGGACCTGCAGACCCGGACGCGCTCATCGAAAAGGACGGCGAGCGGATATACGTGGAGGTGGAAGGGGAGAGCGGGAGCGAAGAACGACGGATGAAGAAATGGCGGAACATGGCGGACCTGCAGGGATTCGTCG
>WFSD01000267.1 GCA_015486235.1 Anaerolineae bacterium | reverse complement strand
TACGCCACTTTCGCCATCTGGTCCGGCGGCGCCGACATCATCGTCGAGGGGGGTACCGAGAGCATGACGCTGGTGCCCATGACCAGCAACAAGCTGACCCCGAACATGAAATTCGTCAAAGCGCTCTACGGTGAAAGTCTCGAAGGGGTCGAGATACCAGAAGGCCTCCACAACGTTTACATTCCCATGGGCGAGACAGCGGAGCGGGTCATAGATCGGTACCAGGACAAATATGACCTTTCCAGAGAGGCGCTGGACAGATTCAGTTACAACAGCCACATGAAAGCGATAAAAGCCCAGGACGAGGGAAAATTCGACGAGGAGATCGTGCCGCTGGTGGTGAACCCCAAGACCGCCGACGTGGAGATGTACCGGAAAGAAAAAGGGGTGCTGGAAGGGTGGATCCTTATGACCAAAGACGAAGGTCCCCGACGCGACACCAGCCTGGAGAAAATGGCGAAGCTCAAGCCGGTCTTCCGGGCCAACGGCCGTGTCACCGCCGGGAACTCATCGCCGATAAATGTGGGATCCCAGGCAATGGTTCTCATGTCCTACAAAAAAGCAAAGGAACTGGGGCTGGAACCGCTGGCGAAAATCAGGGCGACAGGCGTACGCGGTCTGGAACCGGAGGTAATGGGGCTTGGCCCAATCTACTCTACAAGGTATCTGATGAAACGGTACGGTTTTGACATCAAGGACTTCCAGTTGGTGGAGATCAACGAGGCGTTCGCCTCGCAGTCGCTGGTGAGCATCCACGAGCTTGGCATTGATCCGGAGATCATCAACGTGAACGGCGGTGCGATTGCCCTGGGGCATCCGCTGGGCATCTCCGGGCCCAGGATTCTCACCACGCTGATGTACGAGATGAGGCGACGCGGGCTGAACCTCGGTTTGGGCACTATGTGCATCGGCGGCGGCATGGGGATTGCCACCGCCATCGAGATCGAGAAATAAAGGAGGCGTCGAATGGCTTCGGAATATAAGATCAAGAAAGCAGCAGTGATAGGCGCTGGGGTCATGGGCAGGGGCATCGCAGCTCTCCTGGCAGGCGTGGGCATCCCGGTGTACCTCCTGGATATCGTCCCGCCCAACCTGACGGACGAAGAACGGAAAGACACGAAAGCCCGCAATCGCTTTGCTCTGGGTGCCATTGACGGCCTTCTAAAGTCCGTGAAATCCAGAATGCCCCTTCTCTACTCCGAGAAGGACGTTCACCTGATGACACCTGGCAACATGGAGGACAATCTGGAGTGGCTGGGAGATGCGGACTGGATCATCGAGGTAGTGGTGGAAAACCCGAAGATCAAGCAGCAGGTATTCGAGACGGTGGAGAAATACCGGAAGCCCGGTTCCATCGTAACGTCCAACACTTCCGGCATCCCCATCACCACGATGATCGAGGGAAGGGGTGAGGAGTTCAGGCAACATTTCATGGTCACCCATTTCTTCAACCCGCCCAGGTACATGAAGCTGCTCGAAATGGTCGCCGGCGAGGACACCGACCCCGACATGGTAGCGTTCATGAAGGACTTCGGAGAGAATATCCTGGGGAAGGGTGTTGTCTTCGGTAAGGATACCCCCAACTTCGTGGGAAACCGGATAGGCGTCTTCGGCATGATGGCGACCATCTGGGCAATGCAGGAGGAGGGTCTGGAGATTGATGAGGTCGATTACATCACCGGCAGGCCGATGTCCCGTCCCAGGACGGCAGTCTTCGGTACATCCGACCTGGTCGGCCTGGACACGGTGGTCCATGTGGTGGACAACCTGTACGACATGGTCTGGGGTGACGAGCAACGTGAGATGTTCCGCGTCCCCGAGTTCGTCCAGAAAATGGTGGAGAAAGGACTGCTGGGGAACAAGTCCGGTGCCGGGTTCTACAAACGCACCAAGGACGAGAAAGGGAAGCGGGTCAAGCTGGTGATAGACCCGAAGACCCTGGAGTACCGCCCCGTCAAAGAATATTCTTACTACTCAGTGGATGCGGCCAGGAGCCAGCGGGACCCCGGCGAGCGGATCAAGACCCTGGTCTCCGGGGACGACAAAGCCTCGGAGTTCGCGTGGCGGGTCATCCGCGATACCCTGATCTACTCCGCGAACAGGCTATTCGAGATCGCCGACGACATCGTGAACATCGACAATGCGATGAAATGGGGCTTCAACTGGGATCTGGGCCCCTTCGAGACGTGGGACGCCATCGGCGTCCGAGAATCGGTGGAGCGGATGGAGGCGGACGGTGTCGAGATTCCCCCCATGGTGTACGACCTTTTGGAGAAAGGGTACGGGAAATTCTACATCACCGTCGAGGGAAAGAAGTACTACTTCGACTTCGCCGACATGGAGTACAAGCCGATTCCGGTCAACCCGAAGACGATTTTCATCAAGGCCTTGAAGGACGATGGGAAGATCATCGAGGAGAACAACTCGGCATCCCTGATCGACCTGGGCGACGGGATCGGATTGGTGGAATTCCACACCAAGATGAACTCCACCGACGATCAGATCATCGAGATGCTGAACCGGGCGGTGGGGATGCTGGAGGAGGACAAACTGGAAGGTCTGGTCGTCGGAAGCCAGTCCAGGAACTTCAGCGCTGGCGCCAATATCTATATGATCCTGACCGCAGCTCAGCAGAAGCAGTTCGACATGCTGGATCGGGTGGTGAAAGCCTTCCAGGACGTGAACATGAGGATGAAATACGCCCCGAAGCCGGTAGTCGTCGCCCCTTACGATCTGACCCTGGGCGGCGGCGCCGAGATCGCCATGCACTGCAGCAAGGCCCAGGCGCACATCGAGACCTATATGGGCCTGGTGGAAGTGGGCGTCGGGCTGATCCCCGGTGGCGGCGGGAACAAGGAGGTCTACCTGCGGTCCTACGGCGAGATCCCCATCCCGACGGATCCGCTGAAAGTGCCGCAGCACGCGCTGCAGGCGGCGGCCCATGCCCTGGATCTGATCGGCATGGCGAAGGTCTCCGTGGGTGCGAAGCAGGCGAAGGACTGGGGGCTGCTGCGTCCCACCGACAACATCACCATGAATCGCGACCGGCTGATCTACGATGCAAAGCAGACGGTGCTGGCGATGTTGCAGGAAGGATTCACGCCCAGGCACCCGCTTCGGGAGATCCCTGTTGCCGGGCGTGAGGGAATCACGACCCTGACTCTGGGCGTTCACACCATGCGGGACGGCGGCTACATCAGCGACTACGACGAATCCATCGCACGCAAGCTGATTTTCGTCCTCTCCGGCGGGGATGTGCTACCTGGCACGAAAGTATCGGAGCAGCATCTGCTCGACCTGGAGCGGGAGGCATTCCTGAGCCTCTGCGGCGAGGAGAAGACACAGGCACGGCTGGATCACATGCTCAGGACAAATAAACCTCTGAGAAACTGAGCCCGCATGTTTGTAGATCAAGTTGGCGGCCCGCACCAAAGATGCGGGCCGCTTCGCGCCAGAGCGATCTCGGACTGCGGTTTTTCTGGCTTGACGATCCATTCTCTCCCATGTTATCCTGCTAAGGGGGAAGACGACTCCTTTTCATTGCCACCCACTCCGGGACGACGTCAGGGTGACAGTGCGCGAACATACAGAGGTTCTGCAGGGTAGGGTGTCAGTCCATCCCAAGCCGCGCTGGCAGACGGGAAGACTTTTGTCCGGTGCGCCCAGAGGTACTGAAAAAGCATGCTCAGGAAAAGAAAACCGATAATGGCGATAGTTGGACGGCCAAACGTGGGGAAATCCACGCTTTTCAACCGGATCGTCGGTCAAAGGCTGGCGATAGTCGGGAATATCCCGGGCACCACCAGGGACAGGCTCTACGCCGACGCCGAATGGGCGGATACCGCTTTTACGCTGGTGGACACCGGTGGGCTAGAACCATCCCAGGAGACCATCCGGCGGAAACGACGCAAGATGAAGCCGTTGGCGGAGGCCTCCGAGCAGTTTGTGGAGGAAGTACGGGATCACGTCCAGATGGCGATAGACGAGGCAGACCTGCTCCTCTTTCTCACCGACGTAAAAGAAGGGGTATCGCCTGTGGATGAGGAAATCTCCGACATGCTCCGGAAGTCCGGCAAGCCTGTAGTCGTGGCTGTCAACAAAGCGGATAACCCTGCGCGTCAGGAAGATGCTGTGGAATTCTATCGCCTCGGTTTGGGTCAGCCCTTCCCGATATCTGCACTCCATGGCCTGGGGATTCCGGATCTGATGGACGAGGTAGTCTCGAGGGTACCGTACTTTCCGGAACTGCCGGAAGAGAAGGACACACTTCACCTTGCCATAGTGGGACGTCCCAACGTGGGGAAATCGTCTCTGCTGAACGCTATCATCGGCCAGGAAAGGGCTATCGTCAGCGATATACCCGGCACCACCAGGGACGTGCTGGACACGCGCCTGAGATGGGAAGGTCATCAGGTGGCCCTCGTGGATACAGCAGGCATCCGCAGGCGCGGGGCGATCAAGCCCGATCTGGAGAAGTACAGCGTGATCCGGTCGCTTCGGGCTGTGCAGCGTTCCGATGTGGCCCTGGTCCTGATAGACGCCACGGAAGGCATCACTGCCCAGGACACCCACATTGCCGGATACGTGGTCGAGGAAGGCCGCGGCCTGGTTCTGGCGGTGAACAAGTGGGATGCCGTGGAGAAAGACTCTTACACCATGAACCGTTTCCGGGAGGAGATCAGATCAAGGTTCGATTTCGCTGCCTGGGCTCCTATCATTTTCATCTCTGCCAAGACAAAACAGCGGGTGCATCAGGTGATGCCCACGGCATACCGTGTATGGGAGTCGGCCAGATACCGCATACCCACTGGCGAGCTGAACCGGCTGATCCAGAACGCCGTGCTAGCCCATCCTCCATCTCTGAAACGAGGCCGGCCGCTCAGATTCTTCTACGCTACTCAGGTGGGCGTTGCCCCTCCGACTTTCGTGATATTCGTGAACGATCCCAAAATGGTGCATTTCTCCTACCAACGGTACCTGGAAAACCAGTTGCGAACTCATTATCCTTTCGAGGGGACGCCGGTAAGATTCATCTTCCGAGAGCGAAAAGGAAGGCGGTGAGGCTTCCGAAAGACAGATAGCACAATGCACCTTGCGCTCCTTTGCATCCACCCCGGGGGATACAGAGAGTCCTCGCTTCCAAAGATGTCCTTTTTCGCCTGTCCTGGGCCTGGGATTTCGGAGCAAATCGAAAGCACGAAATCGCTTCAGGGGCATTCTCGACGCTTCTGAAGCGATCCGCTACTTGCCGTTGGGGTTGATGTAGAGCGACAACGGTTCCGGGAACTCCTGGGGGCCCGTAGGGCCCCCAGGAACTGCTTCGCTCTCCCGGGCCTTCATCTTTCTTGCACTTTCCCGCAGGCTTGATTAAAATTTGGGTGAAGCAGGAAAGTAGAATCGCACCTGGGTGTGGAGCAAGCCACATCCTGCTCTACGGCTTTCGTTCGGCCTGCAGGCGACATGCCGAGACTACATCCTAAGGATGGCAAGGAGATGCCATGCAATCATCACGGTTGAGCGTGGTGACTGCAGGAGATTGACAACCGAATATGTGCTAGGGGAGCTGGGGGGATGCCCGGCTGAGAGGGAGCTCTTGAGGTTGTTGCCTCACCCGTCTCCGACCCTTGGAACCTGACCTGGGTAATGCTGGCGTAGGGAATGCTTACGGCGACGCGAAAAAGGCCACTGCCCCGGGGCAGTGGCCTTTTTCATCATGTGGATAGAGCTCCATGGTCCATGATGCGTTCTCGGAGCAGTCATCATGAGCTACCGCAGTTTGGAAAATCAAACCCGGCAATCGCTCCTCGGCTCTATAGGGCTGTCGGCAGTGGTGGACTGCATTTCCTGCTGTGTCCGTGGTTATTTTGGGAGCAGAAGATGAAAGCTATTGTGGTAGCAAGTCAGGCAATCAATGACACGCCATTTGTGAGAGAGCACATCGGGCAGCCAGACCTGGTGGTCGCTGCCGATGGGGGCAGCGAAAGCGCCGAAGCCATCGGCCTGACAGCAGATGTGCTGGTGGGCGATTTCGATTCCATTCCCCGAGAAAAGCTCCACAGGATAGAGAAAAGTGGCATTCCTGTGATCAGACATCCTCGCGAGAAAGACGAGACAGATGGGGAGCTGGCGATCCTCTACGCCACCCGAAAGGGCGCGGATGAACTGGTTATCCTTGGTGCCATGGGGGGAAGGATAGACCACGAAATCGCCAACTTGTTGCTCCTGGTAAGGCCGGAACTCCAGGGCCGGCGCGCTGTGATAGTGGATGGCTGGCAGTCGGTACGCCTGCTCTGTAGCGGGGAAACGCTGACGATCGTGGGGAAGCGGGGGGACATCCTTTCCCTGCTGCCGTTCAGCGGTGATGCCCGCGGGGTCTCCACCAAAGGGTTGCTGTATCCCCTTCACGAAGACACACTGTTGATGGGGCCCGCGCGGGGTGTGAGCAATGAGTTCATAGCCAGCGAAGCAACGATCTCCCTCGTTGAGGGGTCGATGTGGGTGGTCCATATCTCATCTGATAGAGGAGGTGCATACCATGAGCAAGTCCGTTAGAACTTTGGTCTATGCTGTTGCGGTCGGAGCGTTCACGCTTCTGGTTTACTACATCGCCGCCGTGATTCGGGGGCCGAAAGTGGAATACGTAAGTTGGAGCCCAACGGTGGCCGCCGTGCTTACCATCATGGGGCTTGCCGCTGGAGCGGCGTGGGGCGTCGGCGGCGAGCTCAGGACGTGGAAGACCCGCGACGCCGTCCTGGTGGCAAATCTGGCACTGGCGTTCGGGCTTCTGTTCCTGGGATGGGCCATGGTCTGGGATCTGGTGAAGCCGCTAAATGCTATTCTCCCAGGTATTCAGGATCTGAGCTACGGATTCTGGTTCCTGGCGGGCCTCGTTGCCCCTTACATCATCCGCAAACCAGGCGCTGCGGTGGTCGCCGAGACCATTGCCGCACTGGCAGAATGGCTGGCGGGGAGCCAGTGGGGGTTCACCTTGCTTATCAGTGGCCTGATCCAGGGCGGCATGGCGGAGATAGTGTTCGCTGCCTACGGGTACCAAAGGTATGAGCTCGACACCCTTATGCTGGCTGGCGCCGCGTCGGGTGTCGGCAGCCTGGTGGTGGATTACTTCTTCTGGTACTCCGATAAAACACCCCTCGTGCTGACGATCATGCTGATCGCTCGGCTCATCAGCGGTGCTGTACTTGGCGGATGGCTTGCCAAAGTCATATCCGATGGTTTGGTTCGTTCCGGCGCGCTGGGTAACTTTCCGGTAGCACGGGAAGGGCATGAGCGGATTTGACAGCCTTCGCCGTGGAAGTCAACAATCTGACCGTCCGGTACCCCCTGCGCCGCGAGCCCGCTATTCGGAACGTTAGTTTCCGCGTGGCGCAGGGGGAAACCTTACTCATCCTGGGGCCAAGCGGCAGCGGGAAGAGTACACTTGCCCTGGCCCTCGATGGTCTCATACCCCACGACATAGAGGCCGAAGTGAGCGGTACCATCCGCGTGGCAGGGATCGACACTCTCAACGCCTCCCCGGGGGAAATAACCCGCAGGGTGGGTGTGGTGTTTCAGGATCCAGAAGCGCAGTTCTGCACGCTTACTGTGGCCGATGAGGTGGCTTTCGGCCTGGAGAACCTGGGCATTCCCAGGGCCGATATGGATACCCGGATAAAGGAAGCGCTGGCGACGGTTGGGATGTCTGGCATGGGAGGGCGATCTCTCCGCAGACTCTCCGGCGGTGAGAAACAACGCCTGGCGCTGGCAGCAATCCTCGCCATGCGTCCCGATATTCTCATCTTGGACGAGCCGACGGCCAACCTGGATCCACAGGCTACTGCGGATTTCTTCCGGGTTCTGGAACCCCTGAAAGGCAAACGCACAATCCTTATCATCGAGCACAAATTGGATGAGTGCATCCGGCTGGTGGATAGGGCGCTGGTTTTCTCACCGGATGGTGCTTTGCTGGCCGATGAGGAGCCGCGCGCACTTTTTTCGGACGAAGCTAAAATAAATGTCCTCCGGCAGTACGGGATATGGATACCCGAGGTCACGGAGTGGGCTTTGGGCTTGCGTGACGAGGGCGTGGAGATACACTCTCTTCCGATGACGCTGGAAGAGGCGCTAGCGCTGGCCGAAAGCCTGAGAATCGGGGCGGATGGTATCAGGCCCCGGGTGGAACGGAAAGCATTCCGCCGGGATTCGCTGGCGGTGGACATCCGATCTCTTAGCTTTTCATATCCCCGACAGGAAAAACCTGCTTTGGAATCCGCCCAGCTGCAGGTACCTGAAGGAAGCATGTTTGCCCTGTTGGGCCCCAATGGATCCGGCAAGAGCACACTGGCGGCGCATATCATGGCGATTCGAGAGCCTCCCCAAGGGAAAGTTTTCATCTTCGGCGAGGACGTGAGCCCCAAGGCTGGCATGACTCTCGCCAGGTTGACGGAACTAGTGGGGTACGTTTTCCAGGATCCAGAGCATCAGTTTGTCACAGACACGGTTTACGACGAACTGGCATATGGCCTCCGGGTCAGAAGATGGCCCGATGCGGAGATAGACGCCAGAGTGCGAGAACTTTTGGAAGATTTTCACCTCGTCCGGCTGTCCCGCGCGAACCCTTTCACGCTAAGCCAGGGGCAGAAAAGACGTTTGAGCGTGGCGACCATGCTTGCCGTTGGACAGAGACTGCTGGTGCTCGACGAACCGACATTCGGCCAAGATAGGCTCACCACCGAGCAAATGATCGCTCGGTGGCGACGTTTGCAGGGGCAGGGCGTCACGATACTGTTCATCACCCACGATATGCGTCTGGTGCTGGATGTGGCAGATCTAGTAGCGGTGCTCTTCGCCGGAAGGACAATTTACCAGGGAGATGCGGAATCTCTTTATGGGAAAGACGATTTATTGGAATTTGCCAACCTTCTTCCTCCACCTCTGTATACCCTGGAACGCGTCTTGAGGGCTCGCCTTCTGTAAAATCAATGCTGGGCGTTTGGCCAGTGGCACATTTCCCTACTTCGGAAATAGCAACCGCGGATTGTACGAAGCAGGCACAGACAGGCACGGCAGGAGGGGTGCAGGCTGCCTTTGGCCCTCACCCACCCCAACCCCTCCCTCTCCCACACGCGGGCGAGGGAGGGGCCGCCAGCGGCCGCTTGTGAGCTCGCACTTTCCGAACGGAGAAAGGACCGTGTGAGCCTGTAGAGCGGACTGTAAGTCCGCTCACCCCCACATTGCATGGTGAGACACGACAGAATGATCAGCGCATGTGGAGAAAAACTGCTCCCAAGCAACTTTCCTGTCTGAGCCTGACCTGAGTGGGATAACAGCCCGCCCTACGAAAACGCACCGCGGAGTTGCGCTGTAGGTCGGGCCGTCTGGCCCGACTAGAGCGGACTGACAGTCCGCTCTACAAATTGCCGCCGCAGGCGGCCGGGGTGATGGGAGAGGGCAAAAATGCCTTCTTCACTCCCCTGCAAGGCAAGCTCACCCAACTACTTTTGAGCGCCACCTATTCGCTTTGGGACCCCCTCTTTCCTACGTTTGACACAACAGGCACTTCGGTGTTACAATTTTGCAGCGTTCGGGTGTACCAGATACCGCAGCCCGCGCTTGCACGCAGAGTGAGCTTTCCCATAGAGAATTATGCAAGAGAGTACGGTTCCAGGGTGAACAATCCGATTTTACTGGAGGGGAATGCCTCTCGGGCATTGCGTTGGCAGCAGTCCGAAGTACACATTTCATTTCCTTGAATCGAAACAAAAAGAACCTTGTAACCTGCTGGAAGGAGGTGATTGAATCCGCTAGGTTTACCCCATGCTTTTCAGTTTGATCTCGTTTTTTCTCGGTTCCATGGCTTACCTGACAGTTTAGAGAAAATTGACAAGAGGAGTGAGAAATGAATCTGCAGAAATCTCGTTTGTTCGTATTGGTTGTGGTGCTTGCTATGTTGGTCCCAATGGTCGGAGCGCCAGCAGCGATGGCTCCTGGCACGGCAGTAGCCAGCTCCTACGGCCCGACCAAGGTCACCACGGCCACCAGCTCGGCGATCAATAAAATCCATCCCAAGTTGCGCTCCGAGCTCTCCGCCATGGCGGCCAGCGATAAAGTGGACGTGATGGTGTACCACGATGCCGGAGTAGATGTCGGCAAGTACATGATGTGGCATCTCACCAGGCCATATGTGTATCCCGACAACATCCAGGTCACCGTCGGTGCTATGAAAGTCAGTGCAGTTTCCAAGGTGGCGTCCATGCCCTCTGTTCGGATGGTAAAGCCTCTGGCTAACACCATGGACAAGCCGCAGCCTCTGGACAGCGACGTGGGCACCAAGTTCGACCCGCAGAAAGTGCAGAGCCGCCTTGCCAAGATCCGCGCCGCCCGCAAAGCCGGCACCCTTCCCAGGAACTGGGGCAAGCCTGCCACTTTGAAGGCAGCGGGAACCGCCGGATGGTGGGACGTGAGCAACGGCCACAAATCCGCTGCTGCGTGGGCCAAAGGCTTCACCGGCGACGGCGTCAAGGTCATGGTCAACGACTCCGGCATCGACTTCGCTCATCCAGACCTCCAGGGAACCCAGGCCAGGATCACCGACCCCAGCTCGCCTTACTACGGCTGGCCTGAGATGTTCGACAGCTACTCCATGTACCTGTGGGCGCTGGATCAATACCTGGGCTACAACTTCGTCGCCAGCGGCTATGCCGATTACGCCGACACCAGCACAGTGGTGACCGGCACCACGGCGGTATACCAGCCGATCGGCGCTTCTGAACCGCACACCTACACCCTGCCCACCACCAGCAAGAGCGGTTACTACCACATCGGCAGTCACCCGGACAAAGCCCTCCAGAAATACTGGTACGGCGAGCGGGTGGCGGTCCTGGTCGTGGACGAACACGAGGCCGGCGTCTACGACACCGTGTACGTGGACCTGGACGACGACTACGACTTCACCGATGACAAGCCTCTTCGCAAAGGGGACGAAATCTCCTGGCTCGACAACTGGGATTCTGCTGCCAACGCTCCCGGCCAGGATGGGTACGCTGATGTCTCCGGTGGCATGATTTACTTCATCGCCGACGGCGTAGACCCAATCCCCGCCTCTGACTGGATGTGGGGGCTGGGCGTTGCAGGGAACGGAACCCATGATTTCGGCGAGCCAGGCAATGGCGACCTGGTGGCGTTCATCCTCAACGACTTCACTGAAGGCGGAGGCGATCATGGACAGCTCTGTGCCTCAGATGTCGCAGGACAGGGCGTGATCGATGGCGGTGCGCCTTCCTGGAAACCTGCAGGAGACGGCACGCCGTTCACCGGCATGGTCCAGGGTGGCGGCAAGAACGTCAAGCTCTCCGCCAATGGCAACTTCTACATCTCCCCGTACGTCGAGGATGGTTTCCTCTTCTCCGCACTGGGGTATGATGGTGCCCCTGGCACCGACGACGACATCCAGATCATCAGCAACTCCTGGGGTAGCTCTGCCGTAGACAACGATGGCTGGGATCCCGAATCCCGCATGATCACCGAGATACAGCGCCGGCTCAACCCCGACCTGAGCGTCCTGGTATCCACCGGCAACGGTGCACCCGGATACGGCACCGTGACCGAGCCCAACGGCCCGTTGCAGATCGGCGTCGGCGCGTCCACCCAGTACGGTTCCGGCGGGCTGTTCGATTCCATTACCAGCACGGAGCAGATCAACTGGGGCGATGTGATGAGCTGGTCCAACAGAGGGCCTGGCGCACGTGGCGATGTGGGCGTCCACGTGACCGCAAACGGCGCGTGGGGCTCCGGTGACCTCTCCCTGAACGAGTGGGGCGATGGCTGGACTGCCTGGGAGATCTGGGGAGGCACGAGCCGGTCGGCACCCGTCGCTGCGGGCAACCTGGCGTTGGTCTATGATGCATACAGGCAGGCCCATGGCCAGTGGCCTGACGCACAGACTGCCAGGGCAATCTTCATGTCCGGCGCCGACGATCAGCATTACGACGTGCTCGACCAGGGCGCGGGTATGGTGGATGCCGACCGGGCCACCGACATAGCTGGCGGTCTGACTGGCTTCTACGTCACACCGGACAGCTGGTCCGCGGGTGACTACCACGGTCAGGTCTTCCCCGGCTTTGCCAATATCATGTACCCCGGAGGAACCAGTACCAAAGAATTCACCATCCACAACACTGGCAGCGCCGATTTGACGGTCAACCTCAGCACCAAGCGGTTGGTCCGCTTCGCCCAGAAAAACTTCGATTTCACAACCAAGGATCAGTCGCTGGAAGAGGGTAAGTTCACCAAGCCTGACTACCTGATCCCGTTCACCGATCAGATCCCCGCTGGCACAGAACTGATGGAAGTCAAGCTCGCCGGCCCGTACGATGAGTTCGATGCCGACGGTGACTACCAGTTCGACTCTGTATGGCGAGTCCTCGTCTACGACTGGAAGGACATCAATGGCGACGGCAAGCTCTGGAACGATGCCAACGGCGATGGGATCGTAGAAACTGGCGAGATTGAGAGCGGCGAGTACATCCGCTTCACCTATGGCTACAACTACGGCGACTCCAAGCAGGCCAGGGTGAAGATGCCTCTCGAGAGGATGCACGATGGCATCTTCCTGGGGCTGCGTCATCGGGCCAAATCCGACAAAGTGCCTGTAAGCCACCTGAAATTCCAGGTGAACTTCTACAAGAGTGCACCTTGCCAGATCGCCACCATTAATCCTACCAGCGTGACAGTCCCTGCGGGAGGCACGGCTACGTTCCAGGCCACGGTGAGCACTCCTTCTACCATCCCTCTGGGCGTCTATGACTTCAAGATCATCGCCGACGACGGCACCCATGCCAGCGTCATCCCGGTGGTCGTGAACGTCGCGGCCTATGGCACCGACTTCACCTTCGGTGGCCCGCCCAGGGCCGTGGGTCCGTACGACAACGGGCAGGTCTACGGTTACTTCGACTGGCTTTGGAGGGCCGAGTCCGGAGACTGGCGCTTCTTCTTCGCCGACATACCGGAGGATGTGCCCGCGGGAACGAGCTTCCTGGTCAGCACGAAGTGGGATAATGTCCCCACCGACCTGGACACCCTGGTCATGGGGCCAACGCCGGACAACTACACCGCCAAGTATCCTGACTTCTACGGGCCCTACACGCTGGACACCGTGGGTGGGAGCCCCAATGCCAACCTTGGAGGCGGCGTGTGGGCGTTCAACACATCCACTGGCGGACCTCAGGACATCGTCTCGGCTCCGATGAGCCCAGGGCTAAATCTGGTCGCGATCCACAACGTGGTGTTCGCAGGGAAACAGATCGCCGAGAACTTCACCGGCCAGGTTGGGACGGTCAAAGCCAACCCTGCTTCCTACTCTGCCACAGTCACCCAGGACAATGGCGGGTTCGATATATCCGTCACTTCCTCCATGGCTTTGCCAGACCTGGTGGCTGAGGGCTTCGGCCTAGGTGCCCCTGAGACGTTCCCCAGTCAGGTCATCTACCAGGATGACCCGAACGATCCATCCACGGCCAGCTATACCAAGACCTTGACGTTGCAGCATGCTGCTATGCTGGACGTGTCCACTTCTAACTCGCCCGGGAACGATATCGACCTCTACGTCTACTACGATTCCGACGGCGATGGTGTCTACGAGACGTTGATGGGATCTTCTACTTCGCCTACGCCGAACGAGGAAGTTAAGATCACCTTCCCGCCCGACGGCAACTACATGATCGCCGTCCATGGCTGGTCGGTGCCTGCATCCCCGTCCACTTTCGATCTGACCGTCAATGCTGTCGAGGGGTACGACCTGCAGGTCAGCGGTATCCCGAACGGGCCGTTTGCTCCTAACACGCCGATCGCTTTCCATGTGAATTGGAGCAAGACTCTCACCGGCGGCCAGACTGCCAGCGGCGTGGTGCTCCTTGGCCCCTCCGGTGCTCCTGGTGCGCTGGCGATCCCGGTTGCCATCACGAAGGATTACCTGACGCCCAAGACTCTCACCGTCAACCCGACCGCTGATACGACTGTGGACGAGTGGGCGCCGGATACTAACTACAACAACGATCCTCACTTCTACGTGAGGCAGCAGGACGTGAAGAGCGCCTTGTTCAAGTTCGACGTATCCAGCATCAATTCGGCATACCCGGTGGACAAGGCAACTCTGCGGATCTACGGAACGTTCGCGACCAATCCGAACCCGCTGACGATCTCGGCTTACGGCATCACGGACGATTGGGATCCGACTACGGTGACCTACAACTCGATGCCAGCTATGGCTAGCACCGCCGTCTCCGAGACGGGCGTCACAACGGCGCCGGGGTGGGTCGAGATCGACGTGACCGACCTGGTGCGTCAGTGGGTGAGCGATCCCAGCACCAACCACGGGCTGGCGCTTGCCGGCACTGACAGGACAGGCGTGGAGTATGCATTCCTGTCCATGGAAGATGTCCACGCCGATACCCATCCGCAGTTGGTAGTCGAATATCGCGAGCCCTAAGATTCATAACAGGGCTTCCAGAAATGAGGCAGGGGCGACTTGCGTCGCCCCTGTTCTTTACAACCACGAATTCACAAACTACACGAACTGGCCACCCCGAGTGCTCTCCAATCGTGTCTGCCCAGGGAGCAGCCTTGTGTTGGGGATAGAAGCAACCTGCAGCAGTCCTTATGAGTATCGACCGTCCGAAATCAGGCGATCACGAGGAATCCCTTGACCTGGTCTTCGCGCTTAGGCTTGACCATCCGTTTCCCTTTCCCATCCCGACGGGACTTGGGCAGACCTCTGGTCTTGCTCCACGGCAGGTAGGTCATCTGGCCGGAGTTAGTCGCCACGAAGGTCTCCTCCTTGCCTGCAAGCACAATCCCCGAGGCTAGATGGTCGCCGGAGGAAAGACGCATGGTGATCACGCCGCTCCCGCCCCGGTGCTGGGAAGGGTACTCGTCCAGAGGCGACCACTTGCCGTAGCCCTTCCGTGTAACGCACGCCACTTTGTCGCCCTTTGGCACCACGCGGCTAAGGGATACTACCTCATCGTTGCTGCTCAGGTCTATGCCGCGCACGCCTGCGGCCGAGAACCCCATGGGCCGAACATCGGAGGCGGGAAATCGGATGCTGCGCCCTCCGGCGGTGAAAAGCATGGCCTCCGCCTCGTCCTCCACCGGCACCACCCCGACCACGCGGTCTCCGGGGCCCAGCTTCGTCAGCGTGGGGACACCATGGGCATACTCCAGCACATCCTTCAGCAAGACGCGCTTCACCCTGCCATAGGCCATCGCTATCAGGAGCGTCTTTTTCGGCCCAGGTTCCTCGTCTCTAGGGAGGCTAAGCATGGCGATCACCCGTTCCCCTTCCTCTGGCACGAAGAATTCCTTCAACGGTGTTGGTCCCTCCGTCACCATGTGCATCGAGATGGCGGCCACCCGGCCCTGGTCTGTGAAAACGTAAAGGATGTGGTGGGTGTTCGCCACCCCCACCGCCTGCGGGACATCCTGATCCCGACGGGGTACCGTCCCGCGCCTGTGATCGGCCATCCGCATCCGGTATATCTCCCCGGAGGTGTTGACCACCGCAAGCACGTCCTCGGCTTCCTCCGCCTCGTGGGCCATCACCACGCCGCGGCTCCGCTGGACGATCTGGGTTCGTCTGGGGTCTCCATAGCGCTCTTTGAGATTCAAAAGCTCCTGCCGGATCACTTCCATCATCATCCGTTTGCTTTTCAGCAGGCGTTTCAGGTAACGGATGCTCTTCTTCTTTTCCTTGTACTCCTCCTCCAGATGCTTTCGCTCCAGAGCAGCCAGGCGCTTCAACGGCATGTCCAGGATCGCCTGAGCCTGCACCTCTGTGAACCTGAAACTTTTCATCAGATTCTTGCGGGCGGTGTCGGTTGTTCGTGAGCGCCGGATGGTGGCTATCACCTCATCCAGCACGTCCAGCGCCCGCAGCAAGCCCTCCAGAATGTGCGCTCGCACCTCCGCCTTTGCCAGATCGTATTCAGAACGGCGCGTTATGACCTGCCGACGGTGTCCCAGGTAGAGGAGGAGCATCCGCTTCAGGGAAAGGGTGCGCGGCTCACCATCTACCAGGGCCAGCATCCCCACTCCGAAAGTGGTCTGTAGCGGCGTGAGGCGGAAGAGGGAACGCAACACCTCGTGGGCATCGGCGTTCTTCCCTACCACTACCACGATCCGCATCCCCTGGCGATCCGACTCATCCCGCAGGTCCACGATTCCCTGGATCTTCCCGTCCCGCGCCATGCCCGCTATCCGCTCGATGAGCCTGGTCTTGTCCGTCTGGTACGGCAGTTCTGTGATGACGATATGGGTGCGCCCCCGTGTGCCCGGATCCATCCGGACCCTTCCCTGCATGTAGAACTTGCCGCGCCCGCTGGCGTATGCATTGGCGACCATGTCGTTGCCTTCAGCATCGTAGCGATAGACGATGCCGCCGGTGGGGAAGTCTGGCCCCTGGATGAACTGCATCAAGTCCTCGACAGTAACGTTCTCCACCCCGTCCTCTTTGTCTATGAGGTAGACGAGGGCATCCACTACCTCCCTCAGGTTGTGGGGCGGAATGTTGCTGGCCATGCCGACGGCGATGCCGCTGGCACCGTTGACCAGCAGGTTTGGTAGCGGAGAAGGGAGCACCGTTGGCTCCTGGAGTATACCATCGAAGTTCGGCGCAAAGTCCACTGTTTCTTTCTCGATGTCTTGGAGCATCTCCATGCCTATCGGGGAGAGACGAGCCTCCGTGTAGCGCATGGCAGCGGGCCGGTCGCCGTCTATGGAGCCGAAGTTCCCCTGTCCGTCGACCAGCGGATACCGCAGGGAGAAATCCTGGGCCATGCGGGCCATAGCATCGTAAACTGCCGCGTCGCCGTGGGGATGGTATTTCCCCAGCACCTCTCCGACGATACGAGCACTCTTCCGGTAGGGCTTTTCCGGCGTCAGGCTCATGTCGTACATAGCGTAGAGAATGCGCCGGTGAACCGGCTTCAGGCCGTCCCGCACATCAGGGAGTGCCCTGGCAACTATGACGCTCATGGCGTAGTCGAGATAGGCCGCCTGCATCTTCTCCTCGATAGCGACCTTGCGTATGGTCTGCGGCATGACAACCTCCTCAAGCAATTTCAGCTCAGGCATACCGTCGCGGGAATCTATGTCCCACAACTATGAACCGTGCAATCGTTTTGCCTAACATATACCAGGACGGGCCGGGCTGTCAAGTCGGATCTGTCGTTGCTGGCAATCCCAGATGTGCTGGACTCTGGACATGAATTCGGACATCGTCTCTCCGCTGGAGTGAATTGGTACGGGTGCGGCATGCTGCGCCCGTTGAACTCTGACAAACGGCACTGACGATGGCCGTACTGCCGAAAGTGTCATTTTCCCAGCCTCCACCACCCAAAACGCCCTTTCTTTCCCCCTCACACCATCCCCTCTTGTGCAAAGCCTGTGCCTGTAATATACTTCATGTGATCTTCAGAACACCAAAACTCTGAGCGGAGGCAGATATGAAAGTCGAACGAGTGGTTTTACACCATGTGAAGATGCCTCTCGTGCATCCGTTCGAGACCAGTTTTTCCAGAGAGTACGAGGTCGAGTCGATCATCGTCCAGATATTCGCCGACGGACTGGTTGGCTGGGGGGAGTCGGCCGCGGAATCCAATCCCTACTATACCTACGAGACGGTGGACACCGCGTGGTCGGTGATACCGAACTTCATCGTGCCTAGAATACTCGGCAAGGAGATCGCCCATCCGCTGGATTTCTGGGGAATAGTGCGCCGGATCCGCGGCCACAACATGGCGAAAGCGGGGGTCGAAGCTGCACTGTGGGACATCTGGTCGCAGGAGCAAAATGTGCCCCTGTGGAAAGCAATGGGTGGCGAGCGGGATTACATCGTCTCCGGCGTTAGCATAGGGATCGAACCGGAGGTATCCATCCTGCTGGACCGCATCGAGAAATTTCTGGCGGAAGGCTACCGGCGGATCAAGCTGAAGATCAAGCCGGGCTGGGACGTGGAAATGCTCCGGGAAGTGCGCAGGCTCTATCCCGACATACCTCTAATGGTAGACGCCAACGCGGCGTACTCCATCGAAGACGCAGAACATCTGAAGAAGCTGGATGAGTTCGACCTGATGATGATCGAGCAGCCGATGAGCTACGAAGACCTGACCCACCACGCCCGACTCCAGAAAATGCTCGAAACGCCGATTTGTCTGGACGAGAGCATCGGGAGTTTTGCGATGGCGCGGCAGGCGCTGGAGTTGGAGAGTTGCCGGATAATCAACATCAAGGCCGCTCGCATGGGCGGGCCGGGCCAGGGGATCGCAGTCCACGATCTCTGCATGATGAAAGGGGTGCCTGTGTGGTGCGGCGGCCTGAACGAGACCGGCATCGGCAGGCTCCACAACGTGGCCCTCTCCACCCTCCCAAACTTCAAACTCCCCGGCGATGTCTCCGCCAGCAAGAAATATTACAAGCCTGACCTGATAGAGCCAGAGGTGGTGATGTCCCCCGATGGGACGATCAAAGCCCCAATTGTGCCTGGGCTGGGGGCCAAAGTGCGTGAGGACGTGTTGAAAATGCGCCGCGTGCGAGTGTGGGATTCGGCCGACAGCGACTGAAGCGCCTGAACCTTGGACATGAGTTCGGACATCACCTCTCTGCCGGAGTGAATTGGCCGAACGTTGCCTTGCTCACGATGCCCCGTTACTCATTATGTCCGGACTCATGTTTGAACCCCAGAAGCGCGGGTTGAGCAATAGCGACTTATGTGATATGATTTTTGTGGTTGGTTACAGGCAGATCGTCTACCTCAATTAATCACATATCCGACCGACATTTGCAATCATACGAGGAGGTAAAAAGTGCAGGACATTTTCGAGAAATGCTACCAGTTCACAGAGGCGCGGGAAGCTATGAAAGGCGGATATTACCCTTTCTTCATCCCACTGGAGGAGTCTGAAGGGACGGAATTCGTCTACCAGGGTCGACGGTTCATCATGATTGGCTCGAACAACTACCTGGGCCTGACAACCCACCCCAAGGTCCGCCAGGCGGCGATCGATGCTATCAACAGATATGGATCCGGTTGCACCGGTTCTCGGTTCATGAACGGCACTCTAACGCTTCACGTGCAGCTGGAAAAAGAGCTGGCGGAGTTCGTCGGCAAGGAGGCGGCCCTGGCGTTCAGCACGGGCTACCAGACCAATTTGGGGACCATCTCGGCCCTCGTAGGAAAAGGAGATTATATCGTCACCGACAAAGACGACCATGCCAGCATCGTGGACGGCTGTATGTTGAGCCGCGGCAAGATGCTCCGTTTCCGCCACGGGGATATGGAAGACCTGGAACGAGTGCTGCAGAAAGTGCCGGAGGATGCGGGAAGAATAGTGGTGACCGACGGCGTTTTCAGCATGGGAGGTGACATAGCGCCGCTTCCTGACATGCTGGAGGTTACCAAGAAATACGGCGCCCGCCTGATGGTGGATGACGCTCACAGCCTGGGCGTCCTGGGCGGAGGTCGCGGCACCTCGGCATACTACGGCGTGACCGACGACGTGGACCTGATCATGGGGACTTTCAGCAAGTCCTTCGCTTCCCTTGGCGGATTTATCGCAGGGGACGACCAGATAATTCACTACATCCAACACCATGCCCGGTCGCTCATTTTCAGCGCCAGCATCTCCCCGCCAAACGCCGCTGCGACCCTCGCCTCACTTCACGTCATGCAAGAAGAGCCGGAGCGAATCCAGCGGCTTCTGGATATTGCCGACTACATGCGCAAAGGCTTCAAGAGCCTTGGGTTTGACACCGGCTTGAGCCAGACGCCGGTCATTCCCATCTTGATCCGAGACGACATGAAGACCATAATGATGTGGAAAGCATTGTTCGAGGCCGGGGTCTACACCAACGCTGTCATCCCGCCTGGCGTGGCACCCAACATGTCTCTGCTCCGAACCAGCTACATGGCGACCCACACTCAGGAGCAGCTCGACCGGGTACTGGACACTTTCGCCAAGGTCGGCAAGGCAATGGGGGTAATCTAACCTGAAGGGGATGTCAATCTCGACCAGGCTGGCGGCGCTGGCTTTCCTTGTCACAGTGGGCTCATGGATGGGTGGGCCGCAGCGAGTTCGCGCCTGCGGCCCGATAATCGCCGCCTGGATGCCCACATCGTGGGACGCGACCAACGCTCTTACCTCGTTCCACGATCACATCTCCCAGATATCCGAGGTCAGCCCGTTTTGGTATTCTGTCGACCAGGACGGAACGTTGGATCCATACGCTGGTGCCAGGGATGCCAACCTGGTGCAGTTTGCCCACCGCCATAGTACCCTCGTAATCCCCACGGTGAGCAACGGCTTCGACCCGGACACGGTGCATCGTATCCTGAACGATCCCAGCCTCCGGGCACTCCACATAAGTGCCCTGGCGAAAGAAATTCGTCGGTATGGCTACGATGGGATAGATATCGACTACGAGAATCTGTACGCCGGTGACAGAGATGCCTTCTCGACCTTCATCGCGGAGCTGGCGTCCAAAGTACACCAACTTCCGGGCCACAAAATGCTCACCATTGCCGTCCACGCCAAGAGAAGCGAACCCGGCACATGGAATGGGGCCCAGGCGCAGGATTGGCGCGCCCTTGGCAGCGCAGTGGACGAGTTCAGGGTCATGACTTATGACTACTGCTGGAGCATGGGATGCGAGGGAAGCTGGGGAAGCCCACCCGGCCCAATCGCGCCCACCTGGTGGGTGAATGAGGTCATCCGCTTTGCCATCACTCAGGTCCCATCGGATAAAGTGATGATGGGGGTGCATTTCTATGGCTACGACTGGGATGCATCTGGCGTGGGCAACCCGCTGACATGGTTGGATGTCCAATCGCTGCGTGCGAGCTATGGGGTAGCTGTTCACTGGTGGGCCACGGACAGCGAGGGAAGGCCAGTGGAGGAGCACTGGTTCTCCTACGGCGATGGCCATGGTGTGGTGTTCGCGGATCACGACAGCGTGCGTGCCCGCTGGCGGCTGGCGAGGAGCCTGGGGATTCGGGGTGTTGCAATCTGGCGGCTGGGTAGCGAGGATCCGCAGAACTGGCAGGCTATGATGAATTGGAGAATTTACATGCCGCTGTCGATCACACCCGCCCACTAACGCTTCGGCGTGCTTTAGTTGTCCGCGATAGCTCGACGGATTTGTCGAGAGGTCTCCCTCGTTGCCAGAACTGATTGTCAAAGTCCGAACGCCACCTCTGGGATATCGAGAGGATATATGGGTCTTGTGTATGGAGATTCGCGTCAGGAAAGCCAAGGTGCTGGACGCTGTCCAGATAAAGTTGTTGTTCGAGCACGCCCGCCGCGCCTATGCCGGATTCGGTCATGAGGATCTGCCAGGACTGCTGGCGAAGGAGCCGTTCTTCGTTGCGGAGACCGGGCCACTGTTGTGGGGAGCTGTGGCGTGCACCATCCACCGCGCTCCCTGGGCCGAGGCCCACGCTCTGGCTCTGATAAATGGGTGGCGGGCGGACAGCGCCGTCCGGGAATTGTTGCCTCCGGCGCTGGACGAACTCCGAGGACGGGGTCTTACCCATGTCATGGCGATTTGCGATCGAAGAAATGTCACAGAAGGCGATCCATACTGGATGGAGTCGTTTCTTAGGCTGGGAGGGTTCGAGAAACGAGAGGAGATCTGGGCTTATGTATCCTCGGCCGGGCACATCCCGCGACCTCCAGGTGATGCGCGGATACGCCCTGCGACAGTCAGCGACCTGGGCTTGCTCCTCCGGCTGGACAGGGCGACTTTTCCGCCCATGTGGGCCTTTGGCAAGAGAGAGATGCTCATGCTCCTGCTTCTCTCTGGAGGCCAGGCGATGCTGGCGTACCGAGGAAACGAACCAGTGGGATACGTGATCGCCGCCGTCCACCATAGCATTGGCGAGGTCATACGGCTGGGAGTGCTGCCGGAGCGTCAGGGTCTGGGCGTAGGTAGCTCCCTGATGCGGGCAGCACTGGAATTCTGCGAGTCGAACGGAGCCCTTTCCGTAGTGCTGAACACCCAGTCGAACAACCGTCCGGCACAAAAGCTCTACAAGTCCTTTGGCTTCCGGCGATACGGCAAACCGGTTCCAGTCATGGTGCTCGACCTGTGATCGGAGCAATGGCCTTCGATCGTTGTTCGCGTCATCGGCTTATGTCCGCCAGCGCCCGCCGTAGCACACCGATGGCCCGGAGGTACTCGCTCAGGTGGGTATACTCCCCCGGTGTGTGATCCAGGCTGGAATCGCCTGGACCATATGCCACCATCGCCGTGTCGGACCAGTGGGGGCCCACCACATTCATATCCGATGTGCCGGTCTTGACCACGAAGCGCGGCTCGCCCCCTTCCGCCCGGATCGCGCTCAGGAACGCCCGCACCAGCGGCGTGTTCCTGGCCGCTCGATAGGCCCGCTCGTGCCCCCGGAACGCCAGCGTAACCTCCACGCCATCCTCAGGCGATAGCAGCCGCCTGAGGTCTGTCTCCAGCGCTTCCGGCGGCAGGTCCGGCGGCAGGCGGAACCCCATCGTCATCTCGGCGACCCCATAAGCTCCCTCGTCCGACGTGACGATGCGCCGGAGGGAGGGCATGAGCCGGTCGAACGCCTTCCGACGCCCCTCGTTGAACCGCCCGGTGTGATCCACCACCCGCTGCCACAGGGCGACGGCCCGCTCCGGCGGCAGCGCTCCCACCCCGGCCGAATGGCTGAACGGCGCCCGCATCCGCAAATCCAGCAACAGCCGGCCTTTGTATCCCAGCGTGATCCTGTCCCAGCGGCTCGGCTCGCCGATGACGCACGCCACAGGCCCCGTCGGGCGCTGCGCGAGCACGTGCCGGGCCCCTTTGCTCGTCGCCGCTTCCTCTTCCACCGCGCCCACCACCGTGATCCGCCACCCCTCTGGCGGCCTCACGCTCGCCGCGGCCGCGGCGAACGTCGCCAGCGGCCCTTTGGCATCCACGCTCCCCCGCCCGTACAGCAAGTCCCCTTCCCGGCGGACCGGCGGGTTCCCCGGAAACGTGTCTATGTGCCCCAGGAGCAGGATTTCCTTCTCGCCATGCCCTTTCGTTCCCACGGCGTTCCCTGCCTCGTCCACGGCCGCGTCCATCCCGTGCCCGGCCATCCACGAGACCAGAAACTCGCTTGCCGACCGCTCCTGCCCAGATGGGCTGGGCATCCGGACGAGACCTTCCAGCAGTGCTATCGCTTCTTCGTGGTCAAACACTTTCCAGCACCTCCCTGATCGCCGCCGCCGCGGCCTGCAGGTCTTCTTCCTCGATAACCAACGGCGGCAGCAGCCTGAGCACCGTGGGACCCGCAGGAAGCGCCAGTACGCTTTTCTTCATCAGGTCCCGCAGCACCGGCGTGACGCGAACCCGCAGCGCTATGCCCACCATCAGCCCCAGCCCCCGCACCTCTTTCACCACCGGGGAACGGATTTGCCGCAGTTCCGCCAGGAGCCATGTCCCCAGACGGTTGGCCCTCTCCGGTAGCCGCTCCTCCTCCAGAACATGGACCGTGGCGATGGCCGCGGCCGCGGCCAGGGGATTGCCGCCGAAAGTGCTCCCGTGGATGCCCGGTTTCAGCGTTCCCAGGCGTCTGTGCCACACGACAGCTCCGGCGGGCACGCCCCCGGCGATCCCCTTGCCCAGGACCATGATGTCCGGCGCCAGGCCGAAATGCTCGACGGCGAACCAGCGTCCGGTGCGCCCGAACCCCGTCTGCACCTCGTCCGCGATGAGGAGCGCCCCCCGCTCATCGCAGATGCGGCGCAGACCGTCGAAGAAAGCTGCCGATCCCGGGTTGACCCCGCCTTCCCCCTGCACCGGTTCCACGATGACCGCAGCGGTGTCGTCGCCGACCGCCCGATCCGCTGCATCCAGATCTCCGAAAGACACGTGTTGGAAGCCCGCCAGCAGCGGCTCGAAAGGCTTCCGGTATTTTGGGTTCCAGGTTGCGCTCAGCGCGCCCAGGGTTCTGCCGTGGAACCCGGATTTCATCGCCACGATTCCGGGGCGGCCGGTGAAGTACCTGGCGGCCTTGATGGCCCCCTCCACCGCTTCGGCTCCGGAGTTGCACAGGAAGAATCGGTTCAGGCCGTCGGGGGTGTGGCGGCTCAGGCGTTCGTATAGTTCGGCACGGCGGTCGTTGTAGAACGACTCCGGGCAGATGATCATCCGCTCCGCCTGCTCCGAGATTGCCCTGACCACCGCCGGATGGGCATGGCCCACCACGGCCACCCCGTGCCCGCCGATACAATCGATGTACTCACGCCCATCGGAATCCCAGACGCGTGCGCCCTTTCCCCGCACTAGCGCCGCGGGGCGCTTGGCGTACGCCCCCGACGTATGGGCATTCTCCAGCGTGAAAATTTTTTCGGTTTCCATGGCTTTGCTCCATTACCTGCCAGGTGGCGTCGTGTTTTTGGGCCTCCACCGGATGAATCCGGTTCTTGAGGCGGGCTAACGCCCGCCGAACAGGACGTCGTGCGGCTCAGAACGTCCCTACGTCAAAAGAGCGTTCTCCGCGCAGGTAACGCTCTGGTCGGCGCCGAAGGCGCCTCAAGTGCCGAATTTCATTCGGTGCTTGCAAGCGCCAACACAACTCCTTTTTGGGGTTCAACGATGGGCGCAGCACGCTGCGCCCCTACCAGATTCGCCCATTCGCCCATTCGCCCATTCGCCCGATTCCCTACCCGATGACCGTGCCCTCGCCGGACAGCGCCCGGCGCACCGGCTCTCGCACCCGCCCGTCGGCGAAGATCACCCGGCCGACGCCGCCTCGCAGCGCCTCGCCAGCACCCATCACCTTCTTCTTCATCCGGCCTTCGGCCACCGACATGAAATCCTCGATCTCGTCGGACTGTATCCGGCGGATCAGGCTGGATTCGTCCGGGAAGTCGGCCAGAAGTCCGGGAACGCCACTCAGGATGACCAGGGCTTCCGCTCTCATCGCCTGAGCGGTCATGGCCGCGGCGCGGTCCCCATCCACGTTGAGCGCCTCGCCGTCGTAGCTAATGGCTGGCGGCGTCAGCACCGGCAGGTAACCGCCTTCCAGCAGCGTGGTCAGCAGGGCCGTGTCGACCCGCTCCACCTTGCCGGTGTAATCGTCCCTGAGCACCATCTTCCGGCCGTTCTCCACGATCCGGATCGCTTTTTTCCTGGGGCCTTCCCAGAGCCTGCCATCCAGCCCGCTCAGGCCGACAGCGTTCACCCCGCGGCGCTGGAACCGTTCCACCCAGCCTTTGTTGAGCTGGCCGCAGTACACCATCTCGAAGATTTCCAGGGCGCGGCGGTCCGTGCGGCGGGAGACGTAGCCGCTGACGGAAGTGACGAACCTGGGCGGGTGCCCCAGCGCTTCCGCCACCTGATTGGTCAGCTCTGCCCCGCCGTGGACCACCACCAACTGCTGCCCTTCCTGCCACATCCCTGCGATGTCGTCGGCGATGGCGTCGTGGTCCAGGTCGAGGCCCCCGCCGATTTTCACGACGATGATTCCCATTTGCTTTGTCCCTTTTGTCTAGCATCCAGCTCGCCGGCGTAGAATTCCCACTCCTGCAGATCGCCTTCCCAGGTTGGGCTCACGCGACGCAAACGAGCCGCGTAATTTTCGCCGGATGTTACACGAGCGAGGAAGGTCGGCAGGTCGCATTCGTATTTCTGTTCGAAACTCCGAACGATTCGTTCTAATTCGTCCAAATTTCATGCCTTCCTGCAACTGCATATTCACGGATTGTTCGATGACGCCCGAGACTGTTGGGATGGAACGGCTCTTGACCCCCTCCTACCCCAGGGCGAGGACAAGCCTCGCTCCTACGCTCCCGCTTGTGAGCGCTCGCTCTTTCCGAGCGAAAAAAGGGGCCATACCGGCCTTGTAGAGCGGACTGTCAGTCCGCTCATACGGCCTCCGCGCCGGAGCGGGCTAACAGCCCGCTCTACAAATTTGCCGCGGGAATGTAGATCGAGCTGTTAGCTCGACCAGGCGAACCGGACGGTTCGCCCTACAATTCCCGCCGAAACTCGTCTCACTACTTTTGAGCGCAGCCGATTCTTTTGACGCTTACAAACGCCAACGTGACGCTTTTTGGACCTACCGGCGGGCGCAGCGGGAGACGGTTCCTAGATCGGATGCAGGCCCGGGAATTCCAACCCCAGCGTCTCCTCGAACCCCAACATCAGGTTCATACACTGAACCGCTGCGCCGGCCGCGCCTTTCATCAGGTTGTCTATAGCAGCCACAGCCACCACGCGTCGTGTCTCCTCGTCCACCGCGAACCCCACGTCCGCGTAGTTGCTTCCCGCCAGGATCTTCGGCTCCGGCATCCGGTAGATCCCCACTTTTGCCGCCACGATCCGAACGAAAGGCTCCTCCGCGTATGCCCGGCGGTACGCCCGCCGGACGATCTTCTCGTCCGCAGGCTCCCGCAGGAAGACGTGAGCCGTCGCCAGCGCACCACGCACCAGATCCACCGCCGTCACCGAGAGGTGGACCGGCGGCACGTCCCCGGCCAGCGCCAGGTTCTGGATCACCTCCGCGGTGTGCCGATGTCCCACAGGGGCGTAGGATCGGACGGCGTGGCTCCGCTCCGGATGGTGGGATGCCTCGGAGGGCGCGTTGCCCCCCTCGCTGGAGCCGACTTTCACCTCGGCCACCAGGTCGCGACGGGGGTCTGCCAGGCCGGATTTGAAGAGCGGCCACACCGCCAGGGTCGTCGCCGTGGCATTGCATCCCACCCCGGAGACGTACCGCGCCCCCCGGATCTCGTCACGGTAGAGCTCTGGCAGGCCGTACACGAAACGGCCCAACCAGTCGGGGGCGGCGTGCTCTTTGCCGTACCAGCGGCTGTACGCCGCCGGGTCCTTCAGCCGGAAGTCGGCGCTCAGATCCACGATCCGCGGGGCAAGGGAGGCAAAACAATCGATCCGTTTCTGGGCCTCTCCATGCGGCAGCGCCAGGAAGAGCAGATCCACCGGTTCCAGCCGATCCATCCCCACGAACCGAAGGGGCGTCCTGTCCCGCAGATTCGGATGGCGGCTGTGGACCATCTTCCCCGCGTGTCGCTCGCTGGTAACCTGGACCACCTTCACCTCAGGGTGCCCCAGCAACAGCCGCAGGAGTTCGCCGCCCACGTAACCAGAGCCTCCAACAATGCTCGCCCTAACCATGCATCATCTCCAGCCGTTTGCCGTGGGCCATCCCTCCTCTGCCACCCGCAGGGTGAAGTCCACGATCTTACCGGGGATGTCCACCCCCGTCGGTTCGATGCTGTTTCGGAACTCCATGGTGTAATTGACCTCGTTCACCAGCAGTCCCCGCTCCGGGTCCTCGAAAACGTCGATGGCGACTACACCGCCGCCCACGGCTTTCGCCGCTTGAACGCAGATGTCGTTCAGCTCAGGTGTGATGGGACAGTAGCTGGCTTTGCCGCCCCTGGCGGTGTTCGTGATCCAGTGGGACGACGACCGGTAGATGGCCGCGATGGTCTGGTCCCCCACCACAAAAGCCCGGATGTCCCGCTGCGGCTTGTGCACGTACTCCTGGATGTAGAAGATCGAGTGGTGGTATGTGCCCAGGATTTTCTTGTGCTCCAGAACAGCCTCGGCTGCATCGCGGTCGTTGATTTTGGAGAGGAGCCGTCCCCAGGAGCCGACGGCCGGCTTCAGCACCACCGGATACCCCATCTTCTCGATAGCGTCCAGGGCAGACGCCGGTGTGAAAGCGATGGTGGTCCGCGGCGTCGGGACTCCTGCTTCCATCAGCGCTGCCGTTGTGAGTATTTTGTTTCCGCAAGTCTCCGCCACATGATACGTGTTGACCGTGGGGATGCCCCACATGCCGAAGACCCTGAGGGCGTAGAGTGCTCGGGAGTGGTTCACGGCCCGCTCCAGGATCACGTCGAACTGGCGGTAGCGGTCGCCGTTCTCCAGGTCGAACTGCACCTCCCGGTCGTCTATGACTTCCCAGGTCACGCCCCGGTCACTCAGGGCATGGAAGATCAGCTTTTCCTCCTTCCTGATGATGGAGGCAAGAACGCCTACGTGCATCTCACTCCCCCCAGTCTTCCTCTTCCTCGGGCGCCAGCTCCACCTTTGGTGGGTCTAGCGAGACCACCTCCAGGTCCACACCACACTCGGGGCAGGTCACCAACTCACCTTTCATCACGTCGAATAGCTCGAACTCTGCTTCGCACTCAGGACACACGAACTTGGTCATTTCGATCCCTCCTCCTTTTTAGAATTTCCGGTGAGTAGGCGAAGGCATTGCCTTCGCCTACCCTGACTCCGCATAAAAAAACCGGCTTCCAGGGTCTGGAAGCCGGTTGCAATCAGCCTATCGAAGCGGGCAAGGCAAGGCCTACCAGACCCCCGGGTCCGGCATCTGCTTCTTCACCTGCTTCTTGGTGGAAATCCCAATCATGAACATGATCCACACCTGTCTGAATTTGAAAGCAAATTTAACACACGTTTCCCGGCTTGTCAAATCTCGTCCGCTGATGTTCGAGCAAGAGTTCGGACATAGGGGTAGCGGAGGACAATGCCCTCCGCTACCCGGGGAAATCCAGAGCCCGACGCTATCCAAAAAACGCCGAAAGATACCAATCCGTTCCGGCGGTCCGAAAGTTCTCGGCCCCCTGATTTGACATACCGCTCACTTCACGTATAATGTGAAAGTGTGCTGGCAGTGAGGATCGTTGGCCAGCCGTACAACCAAATAAGATGAAGACCTTCGGGGCAGGGTGAGGCCTGACAGGCCAATTCCCGACCGGCGGTAAAGCGCATGAGCGCCAAGCCCGCGAGCCCTCGTGAAAAGTACGAGGACTGATCTGGTGAGCCGGATCCGGCAAATCCAGAGCCGACGGTATAGTCCGGATGGGAGAAGGTCGTTGCATTGCGTGCCTGATGGCGCGTGGTGCGGCTTGCGTTCGAACCCCGAGGGCCTCTGCTCACGGGGTTTTTGTTTCGAGCAGGGCCCGGAGGGGAACGTATGCTGCACGCGATCTTGCCCCCTGCCCCCGAAGGAAACTCCGGGGGTTTTTTCTTCGTCCCCGGACTGGAGATAGAAGAAATGGCAATCGATAGTTGGTTGATAAAAGCGGCGCGCAGATCTGGGGAACGAGGAGTTCCCTGCGGTGAGTGCCTACGCCGACACGCAGATTATGTGTTCTTTCCCATGGGACTCGCAATGCTCCTTGGTTTGTGGCAAGCGCTGGTCAGTTGGAAGCATTATCCGGCATTTATCCTGCCTTCACCTGTCCTGGTGGCGCAGAAACTCCTCTTGATGCTCAAAGATGGCAGCCTCGTGTACCACACTTCCCTGACAATGGAGGAGATTATCCTTGGGCTGGTGCTCGGCCTGGTGACTGCTACTACTCTTGGCTATCTTCTGGCGAAATCCAGGTCTATCGAGCACTTGCTGACTCCTTACATCGTGGCGTCCCAATCCATCCCGGTGGTGGCAATTGCGCCCCTTTTCATCATATGGTTCGGCTTTGGGAGCATCTCGAAAGTGCTTGTGTGCGCCATCACGGTTTTCTTTCCCTCACTAGTGAACACCCTCGTGGGGATCCGATCGGTGGACAACGACCTACGGGAGCTGATGCAGTCGTTGAATGCCAGCCGTTGGCAGACGTTCCGGATGCTGGAAGTCCCGGCAGCGATGCCGGTACTGCTAGGGGGGCTGCGGGTGAGCGTCACCCTGGCAGTCATAGGTGCAGTGGTGGGGGAGTTCATTGGAGCAGACAGAGGCCTGGGATTCCTGATAAATCTGGCCCGCGGCACATTGGATACGCCACTGCTATTTGCCACTATCATCACTCTCGTGGTGATCGCACTGATCCTTTACCTGACAGTCCTGACGATGGAATGGGTGCTGCTGCGCTGGCAGCGCGCAAGATGACGCGGACCACGACCTGCGGGTCGTCTGGAATTATCACTACACACTGACGGAGGTAAATATCGACCGATGAAAAAAGCTTTGTCGTTCTTGTTGGTAGTTGTCGTGACCATCCTTGCAGCATCCGGATGTGTTCCAAAGGCCAGGAAGCAGCCTCGGGAAATTACTTTGGCCATGGGATACATCCCGAATGTCCAGTTTGCCCCTTTCTACGTGGCAACAGAAAAGGGGTATTACAAGAAAGCAGGGCTAAGCATCAAGTTCAAATACGGATTCGAGTCCGATTTGGTAAAGCTGGTAGGCACAAATCAGATTCCTTTTATGGTCGGAAGCGGCGAAGAAGTGATCCTGGGACGGGCCAGGGAGCTGCCAGTGGTATACGTGATGCGGTGGTACCGCCATTTCCCCGTGGTCGTTTTCTCTCTAAAGAATCGAGGAATCGAGAAACCCAAAGACCTGGAGGGGAAAAAAGTCGGGATACCCGGTCTCTACGGTGCCAGCTACATCGGTTGGAAAGGGTTGATCTATTCGGCCGGCCTGGACGAGAGCAAGATCACCCTCACGTCCATCGGCTACACTCAGGCAGCGGCGGTCAGTTCCGGACAGGTTGACGCAGCGCTGGATTACTCCGTCAACGGGCCAGTCCAGCTCCGACTCGAAGGAAAGGATGTGAATGTCATCCCCGTGTCCGATTACATCGACATTCCATCCAACGGGATAATAACCAGCGAAAAGGTGATAAAAGATCACCCTGACTGGGTGAGAGACCTGGTGCAGGCTACGCTCCATGGGCTACGGGATACCCTTGACAATCCCGACGAGGCGTTCGACATCAGCCTGAAGTATGTGCCGGAGGCGGGAAAGGACGAACATCAAAAGAAAGTGAATCGTGCGGTATTCGACGAGGCATTGAAGCTCTGGCGCGACGAGGGGACTTTGGGGGTCTCCACTCCTGAGGCATGGGCCGGCACCATCAAGTTCATGAAAGCGGCAGGCCTGATAGAGAAAAATGTAGACCCCAACTTGTGCTACACCAACGAATTTGTCAAATGAGTAATGTCATTCCTCACGACGGCGGGCCACTTCTGGTGGCAAAAGGACTCGTGCATTATTTCAGAGACCAAGATGGGAACGATCTTCAAGCACTTGGAGATGTTTCTTTCTCCGCCAACGTCCGGGAATTCGTCACCGTTGTTGGCCCGTCCGGCTGCGGAAAGACCACTCTCCTCCGTATCCTGGGCGGGCAGCTCAGGCCATCCCGCGGCGAGGTGTGGTTTGCGGGAGAGCACTTGAGCGGCCCACGGTCAGATATCGGCTTTCTGTTCCAGAAATCGAACCTGATGCCGTGGCGTACTGTCCTCCGGAACATCATGCTGCCATTGGAAGTAGCGCATATCCCGAAGGATGAGGCGGAAAAACGGGCGAGGGCGTTCTGCCGGCAGGTGGGACTGGAGGGCTTCGAGAAAGCATACCCTGTTCAGCTTTCAGGCGGGATGCAGCAGCGTGTTGCCCTGGCGCGGGCGCTCATCCAACGTCCTCGGATGCTCCTTCTCGACGAGCCTTTTGCTTCCCTCGATGCAATGACCAGGGAGAAGATGAACCTGGAACTGTTACGTCTGTGGCGCAAGCATGGTCAAACCGTCGTCATGGTTACCCACAGCATCACGGAGGCGGTCTTTCTGGCGGATCACGTTCTGGTGCTGACACCCCGTCCCGCAGTGGTGGCTGCAGAGGTCCATGTTTATCTCCCACGTCCAAGGGAGCTATCTCTGCTGGAGGACGCAGAGTTCCGACAGCTGGAGCGTCGTATACGGAGAGCGATCGAGCGATTCGCGTATCCGTGACGTCCTGATAGGTGCGCCGAAGAATACTTGGATCGGAGTGAATCATGAATGCCGACCGTTATGTGCGTCAGATGACTTTCAAAGAAATAGGCATCCGGGGGCAGCGGAAACTTGCTCATGCTTCCGTCGTGATCATCGGCGTGGGAGCGCTTGGCTCTCACGCTGCAGACCTGGCGGTGCGCGCCGGGATCGGCAAAGTGCGCCTGGTGGATGATGACGTGGTGGAAATTGACAACCTCCAGCGCCAAACTCTTTTCGACGAGGAGGATGCCAGACTCGCCAGGCCGAAAGTGTTGGCGGCTGCGAGACGGCTTCGGGAAGTCAATAGCGGGGTGGAGATAGAGCCAGTGGTGGGTCGGGCGGTGCCCACGAACATCCTGGACTTGATCCAGGGAGCCAATGTGGTTCTCGACTGCACCGATAGATTCTCGGCGCGATACCTGATCAATGATGCTTGTTTCAAGGAAGGGATACCATGGGTGTACACCGGAGTGGTTGCGTCTTACGGCATGTCTGCGACGTTGGCCCCGGGGGAAACGCCTTGCCTGCGATGCATCTTGGGAGATCCACCTGAAGATAGCTCCATGGATACCGCGGCTACTGCGGGGATCATTGCTCCGGCGGTCAGCGTTATGGCAGCGCTTAGTGTTGCCGAGGCGATGAAATTGATAATCGGCACAGGCCAGCGGAACCCAGGCCTGTTGTACGTAGATGTCTGGAACAATGCGTGGGAACGGATCGAGTTGCCCCCCAGAAGGCCAGACTGTCCTGTGTGCCAGGGGAAATATGAATTCCTCGAGAAGTGAATCGGCAGACAGTACCATCGCTGCTGGAAACAGGCTTTTTCCGTGAGCCTTCGAAGCAAATCAAAGCCCCATGCTGCCTCTGGAGCTTTTTCGACGTGCCCGAAGCATGGCGTGCCCCATCGCTTGGGGTCGATGGATGCTGAAGATGCCTCATGGGCAATCTTGGGGCCCGTGAGGCCCCCTGGATTCGCTTCGAGATTCCTTTCCGTGAGCTGATTTTGACACCCTCCGAGCGTTACTGGTATAATGCCTTTCGGCTTTCAATGAGTAAGATTTTTAGACGTTAAGGAGAGGTTCCGTGACGGCAGAACGAACATCCCGAGTTCGGGTTATCAAACCAAAGAAAATCGTCAAAAAGCTCGCCATCAACATGGAGCTTGAGGGCACTGTCAAGCGCCTGACCGATTTCGGTGCTTTCGTGGACATCGGAGTCGGCAGGGACGGATTGGTGCATGTATCAGAGATGAGCGTGCGCCGGATCTCAAAGCCCTCTGACGTTGTAAGCGTGGGAGATACGATCAAGGTGTGGATCAAGGATCTGGATCGAGCCCACAATCGCATTAGCTTGACCATGATTCCCCCTGGAACCAAACGTCTGCGTGATCTGGAAGAAGGGGAGGTCGTCAAGGGGACGGTTACCCGCATCCTCCCTTACGCAGCATTTGTGGATATCGGAGTCGGCCGGGACGCCATGCTCCACATCCGGGAAATGAGCTGGCAGTTTGTCAAGAAGCCGGAAGACGTAGTAAAAGAGGGAGAGGAAATCGAGGCCAAGATCATCAAGCTGGATAAAAGACGGGAGCGGATTGATCTGAGCCTGAAAGCTCTTCAGGAAGAGCCAGAAAGGCAGGAACGGCCCCAAGGATCCAACCCCAGGCAGAGAACGGAAGGGCAGTCTTCTCGAGGACGATCGTCCAGGTCGAAAGGCCAACATCCTCCCAGGCAAGGCAAACCGATGAGCTATGTGTCTGAGCCGGATGATGCTTCTGACGAGCCAACAGCGTTGGCTCTGGCACTCAAGAAGGCTCTCGGCGATGAGATGGCTAAAGCTCCGGCACCTCGGCGACGCAAGGAACGACGGCAGAAACAAAGGGCACGCAGGGAAATCGACGAAATAATTGCCCGAACGCTCTCCTACAGGGAGTCAGGGAGTTGACTGAGAGGGCTCCAACACGCCGGGACCTCTCTGGCAAATGGGAGTACAAACGGCGGGGCGCTCAGGTGCCCCGCCGTTCGTTGTAAATGTAGAACAAACGCGACCATTTCGGCTTGTATCTTCTCGAAAAAGGGGAGACCCCTTTCGTCCGTCCGGACGGGCAGAAAAACGCGTTTTGTGATGAATCGCACGGCGGTGCCGATGAGATCGAACAACCACACAGGGGCTTGGGCTCTCGGGGTGTTTTTCCCATCCCCCTTGATCCCTCCAATCCTCTCCAGGAAAGGGAAGGTTGAAGAAGTGTTTTGGGTGGTGGTGGCCGGCGATGGTGGCCCGCGGGTTACCCTCACCCTCGGCGATACAATCGCCGCCTGAATCAATCGTCGGAATCCGAACAGCACCCCGGAATACTGAGAAGATACACGGCATTCTATGGTGATTGTTGGTGATTTTTGGAGTATGCTGATGAGATCTGTAGTCCAGCGGGTTTTGGAAGCTTCGGTGACGGTGGATGGAGAGGTTGTAGGAGCCATAGGCAAGGGCCTGCTTGTGCTTCTGGGCGTCTCCAAAGGGGATACGGAGGAGGATGCAAGGCTTCTGGCATCCAAAATTGCCGTCCTCAGGATTTTCTCGGACGATAAAGGCAAATTCAATCTGTCCCTGTTGGACGTGGAAGGCAGTGCCCTGGTGGTCTCCCAGTTTACTCTCCACGCAAATGTCAGGAAGGGGCGACGGCCCAGCTTCAACAATGCCGCTCCGCCGGAGGTCGCCGAACCGCTGGTGGACCGCTTCGTGAAGCTTTTGGAACAGGAAGGCGTCCACGTGGAGACCGG
>WFSD01000266.1 GCA_015486235.1 Anaerolineae bacterium | reverse complement strand
GCGGGACGTGGAATTAACACTGCGGGCTAAGTCGGGTGAGAGGATTCCGGTCGTCTTCAACGGCTCTGTCATCCTAAAAGAGGATGGGCGTTTGGATGCTGTTCTGGGTGTGGCCCGGGACATGCGGGAGCGCAAGCGGATGGAAGAGGAGATTGAGCGCCGGGCCGAGGAACTGGAAGGGCTGCAAGAAATCTCCTTGGCAATTACCTCCCAACTAGGACTCGACGAACTCCTGCATAACATTGTGGAACAGGGTTGCCGATTGCTGGATGTCAAGGTGGGAGACGTTTACCTCGTTGACGAGAAGAGGGGTGGCTTGGAACTGGCTGTCAGCTATGGTTACTCGAGGGATTACACAGGCATATATCTGGCTCCTGGTGAAGGGCTTGCTGGCCGGTCACTGCAGAGCGGCGAACCGGTGGCAGTGGACGATTATCATCACTGGGAGGGGCGGGTACCGAGCTGGGAGGCTGAGCCACTCACCGCTGCACTCAGCGTCCCGCTCAAGAGCGGCGAGCAGGTTATCGGTGTTTTGGACTTTGCCGAGATTGGCCGGGCTAGGCATTTTGACCAGCATGACATCTGGCTGGCTACGCTCTTTGCCAGCCAAGCCGCCATAGCTGTCGAGAATGCTCGTCTCTTCAAGGCTGAGCAGCGGCGTGTAGAGGAGATGGAGGCGTTGCGGGAAGTCTCCTTGGCGATCACTTCCCGACTGGAGATTGATAAACTATTGCAGAATATCATGGAGCAGGGTTGCTGTCTGTTGGGCGTTGGGGCCGGGAGCGTCTACCTTTTCGATCAAGCAAGGGGTGAGCTTGAACAGGTCATTAGCTACGGTTACACGAGAGATTACACTGGTACATATTTAGCCCCCGGCGAAGGGCTTGCAGGCAGGGTGCTGCAAAGTGGCGAACCATTGGTCGTGGATGATTATCAGCATTGGGAGGGGCGTGCGCCAGGGTGGGAAGCTGAGCCTATTGCTGCCGTCCTTGGTGTGCCACTCAAGAGTGGTGGGCAGGTCATCGGTGTTCTGGATTTTGTTGAGAGCACCAAAGGCAGACGTTTCGGGCAGCATGACATCTGGCTAGCTACCCTTTTCGCTAGCCAGGCTGTCATCGCGATCGAGAACGCTGGACTCTTCGAAGCTCAGCGCATGCGTGCCGGGGAGATGGAAGCCCTGGCCAAGGTAAGCCGTGCTGTTACTTCCACGCTTGACTTAGAACAAGTCCTGAATACTATTGCCGCACACGCTGCTACCCTCTGCCACTCGGACGCGAGCGGCATCTTTGAGCGAGATGAAGCAGAGGGTATTCTGCGCATTACCGCCAGCTACAATGTCAGCGAGGAATTCGTGAATGCGATAAATGAAAACGGCATACGGGTCGGAGAAGGGGCTGTCGGCAGAGCAGCAGCAACCAGCGAACCGGTTCAGATAGTCAACACTGAGACCGAGCCAGGATACCGCTTCCGGGAGATTGCCGCCATAGACGGCATCCATTCCGACTTAGCCGTACCGATGTTCAAGGGGGATAAGTTAGTTGGAGGGATTGTACTCTGGCGCCGAGAGCCAGGTGTCTTTTCTGCCCGCGATGTGGCGCTTCTCACTACTCTGGCCGACCACGCTGCCGTTGCCATTGAGAACGCCCGGCTGTACGAGGAGACCCACAGGAGGGCCGAGCGGATGGCGGTAGTCAATCGCATCGCCCGTGCGGCCAGTGCTACCCTCCAACTGGATGACTTGATGGAGACGAGCTACCAGGAGATCGGACGGGTTTTCTCCGCGGATGCTTTCTTCATTGCGCTCTACGACGAGGAGACCGGCAAGCTGGATTTCCATATTCGTGTGGATGATGGTGTTCGAGAGCCCCCAGAGCAGCGACTAGTGGGGGCCGGGTTGACGGGCTTCGTTGTCAGTGAGAAGAAACCCCTCCTCATCCGGAACTTCGAGGAAGAAAAGCACCGCCTCCCGCAGCCAGCGGGGCTGTGGGGCACGATGAGGGCTCCTGCTTCCTGGTTGGGGGTGCCGATGCTGATCGGCGATCGGGTGGTGGGGGTTATCTCCGTACAGGCGTACCGCCCCTATGCCTACGGGGAAGAGGAGCAACTGTTGCTTTCTACTATCGCCGATCAGGTAGCTGTAGCTGTAGACAATGCCGGTCTTTTCGAGGCTGAGCGCGAGCAACGAGAACTGGCTCAAGCGTTGGAGGAGGCGGCTGCCGTCGTCAGCAGCACGCTCGACCCTGATCAGGTGTTGGATCATATCCTGAAGCAGGTGGAGCGGGTCGTCGCAGGGGATGCTTTCAACATCATGCTGATCGAGGGCGACAACGCGCGTTTGGTCCGCTGGAGAGGATATGATCACCTGGATGCGGATGAACAAATTGCTCATTCCACCACCCCTATTGCCAAGTATCCCAACCTGATGAAGATGGTGCAGGAAGGGGAACCGGTTGTTGTTCCGGATACGGCTACCGATCCCAATTGGGTGCCACAGGAAGGCCGGGAGTGGCGGCGTTCCTACGTCGCCGCACCGATCCGGGTAAAGGATCGGACTATAGGCTTCTTGAGCGTGGTCAGCACCAATCCGGGCCAGTTCGACGCCGACGATGCCAAGCGTCTAAAGGCTTTTGCCAGCCACGCAGCAACCGCCATTGAGAATGCCAGGTTATTCACTTCGCTGGCCCAGGAGAAAGAGCGTCTGGAGCTTCTATACCGCCTGAGTCGGCACATCTCCGAAAGCCTGGACGTGTGTCAGGTCGCGCAGCGGGCACTGGACGAGATGTGTGCCGTCATTGGGGCCATGCGTGGCATCGCTGCGGTGCGTGAGCCAGATGACGACCGCCTGCGGATTGTGGCTGTCTCCGGTTACGATGCCGAGTCGGTGGATGCTTTGGATCAGAAGCTTGGCCTGCATTTGGGAAACGGGCTGATTGGCTGGGTGGCGGCGCAACGGCAACCGGCCCTGGTGGATGACGTGACGAAGGATGAGCACTGGATGCCGGTTCCTGGGCTGGATGACTGG
>WFSD01000265.1 GCA_015486235.1 Anaerolineae bacterium | reverse complement strand
GTTATCCCAGACATCTATCAGCCTGGTATTGCAGGCATAGTTGCTGGCATTGATCGCAGAATCAAGAGCACCGACTACACCCTGGTGTTACTTATGACCGGCAATGAGGCCAGCAGGGAGGCTGAGAGCCTGCAGATGCTTCTTGCCAGAAGAGTGGATGGGATCATCATGGTCGGGCGACCTGCGGGCGTCAGTGGCCAGGATGAGCACGTCAAACAGGTCAGGGAGCAGGGCATTCCGGTGGTGTATGTCGCCCGCAACTTTGCAGAGTCCGATATCCCCGAGGTATGTCCTGATCAAGAGGGAGGTGCTTTTCTAGCAACCCTTCACCTTCTGGAGGAAGGATACCGCGACATTGGGATAATCATAGGGAGACGGAAGCACCCAGATTCGCTCCGGAAGCTGGCAGGGTATCGGCGTGCGCTGCAGTCCAAAGGGGTCGAGTTCAGGGAAGAGTTGGTGGTAGAAGGACAGTACCGCCTGGTTCCTGCGAAGGAAGCTGCAGGTCAGCTATTGCGGCGTGATGTGGATGCGATTTTTGGCATTACAGATACCATGGCTGTGGCCGCGTTGAAATATGTGCAGGAGAGCGGCCTATCCGTTCCAAAAGATATCGCCATAGTGAGTCATGGGGGGACTTTGTGGGCTGATATGGTCACGCCGACGCTGACGACGGTGGTTGTGGACATTGAGGAAGAGGGTTTCGTGGCCGCCAACTTGCTTTTGAGGTTGATCAATGGAGAGTCGGATATCCCCATGCTTGATGTTCGGCCAGTACACCTTAGAGTAGGACGGTCCTCCATAAGGGACTAACATAAAATTCCATAAGGGAGATTTTGTGATGGGACAACACACTGGATTTGCTTTAGCTGAGATGCTGGTTGATTACGGCGTCGAGTACATTTTTGGCATCCCCGGGGGGCAGACCTTGCCCTTGTATGAAGCTGACTATGCAGAGCGCGCCAAACTCAAGCACGTGGTCATGCGAGATGAGCGCAGTGCAGGCCACGCGGCTTGTGCATACGCTCGCATCTCCGGTAAAGTGGGGGTTTGTGATGCGACCGTTGGCCCTGGGGCGACGAATTTGGTCTCCGCACTGGGCGAAGCGCTGAACTCCTCTACTGCCATGGTCGCTATCGTCAGTGATCACCCGGTTGGTTGGGTCAACCATATCGACTTCGGGCGCGCGTCACAAGGGATCGACCAAGTTGGGTTGTTGAAGTCGGTGAGTAAGGCTGTTTTCCGAGTTCCCAGTCCTGACCGGCTGCCAGAGTTAGTGAAAGCGGCTTTTATCAAAGCCACAACTGGGCGACCAGGCCCGGTTGTACTGGACGTACCCGCCGACGTTTTCCGGCAAGAATACGACTTTCAGCATCTTGAGAATTACGTAGACCCTGAATGCGGCCGTTTCCCTGCCAGGCGCACAGCGCCGGATCCAGGTGATGTTAGAAAGGCGGCAAGGCTTTTGCGTGATGCCAGGAGACCGGTAATGCTTGTGGGTGGGGGAGCACTCATCTCCAGGGCGATGGATCAGGTCAAGCAGCTTGCAGAGCTCCTCACCATGCCCGTCACTACCACGTTCACGGGCAAGGGCATACTGCCCGACGATCATCCCCTTTGCCTGGGCGTAGTCGGTTTCATGGCCGGCACTCAGAGTGCTGAGGCAGCTTTGCGCTCGGCAGACTTGGTATTTATCGTTGGCTCGAAGTCATCGCAGAACTCCACTTTCACATGGACTGTGCCCACGCCGGAGCAGAAAGTGATCCAGCTTGATATTGATCCTGGAGAGGTAGGGCGTGTGTTCCGCACAGACGTGGGTTTGGTGGGTGACGTGAGGCTTGGGCTTGACGCTGTGCTGGGAGTGCTGCGTGAGGGTAAGGAGATTGCGCAGGATAAGGGACGGTTGGAATGGGCACAGTCGCTTAAGCAGGAATGGGAGCACACTCTCTCTCAACGTGTCGCGTCGGACGACGTACCCTTGAGGCCGCACAGGCTCATGGCTGAGCTGGGGCGGGTGATGGCCCCAGAGGATGTGTTGATATGTGATGCTGGTTTCGCCAGTGCGTGGGGGGCGCTATATTTTCATCAGCGAAAGGCAGGCCGTTGCTGCATCTTTCCTCGTGGACTGGCAGGGATCGGTTTTGCTGTTGCTGCTGGCGTAGGGGCGCAGTTGGCGGCGCCCGAACGGCGCGTGGTCACACTGGGCGGCGACGGAGCATTCACTTATGTCATGCCCGAGCTATCCACTCAGGCCAGATTCAATCTACCGGTTGTCAACATTGTGCTCAACAACGCTGCTTTTGGGTGGGTGAAATGGGCAGAGCAGGCGTGGTATCACGGGACTTTCAAGTGCTCTGATCTCGGAAAGATCGATTTTGCCAAAGTAGCCGAGGCATTGGGGGCCGTAGGCTTGCGGGTCGAGGAGCCCTCGCAGGTTAGAACGACGCTGGCAAAGGCGTTGTCCATGCGCAAACCTGTCGTAGTAGAAGCAATTACCGACCCATCTGCTACGCCAATGTAGGAGGTATGACTATGGGGGATTCCATGGGCAATCGGATCGACCATGTAGGGATAGTTGTCAGCGATCTGGAGAGATCGGTAGGGTTTTATGCCCGGTTGGGGTTCCAGGTAGAACGCAAAATGGAATTTCCAGGACGGGAGATAGTGATCCTGACAAGCGGGGGGCCGGATGCCTCCAAGCTGGAACTGTTGCGCTATGCAGAGACCGACCTATCGCAGACCGTGCCAGCTGACCGGACTCTGCTCGGCTTGAGGCATCTGGCCATCCACGTCGCCGATGTATCGGCAACGTTCGAACGGTTGGGACGTGAGGGGGTTCGCATGCTTCCCGATCCTCCATTCCAGCAAGCTGGCGGGCCACCAATCGCTTTCGGCCTCGACCCGGACGGCGTGCTTCTGGAGTTCACCGAGATAGTGTGAAACTTGCCCGCGCTGGCAGGCATTTTCAAGTGACGTCGAGGAAGGTTATTGTCAATGGAGTTTACATTTGCACGGGTGAACCTGAATTCCAGGGTGGTGACTTACAGCAGCTTCGGTTCCCTGTTGGTAGGGTACCTCGGGGGGCGGGGTTTGGGGGTTCGCATCTTGATCGACGAAATCGAGCCGACAACCCCTGCCCTATCTCCCGAGAACAAGCTCATCTTTGCTACCACACCTTTGCTCGGCACAGGTGCTCCTTCTTTCGTCAAGTATTCTGTGGTGACGAAGTCGCCCCTGACCGGCACGATTCTGATGAGTCTGGCAGGTGGCTTCTTCGGTTCAGCATTGCGCAAGAGCGGGCT
>WFSD01000264.1 GCA_015486235.1 Anaerolineae bacterium | reverse complement strand
GTCCGCCAGGACATATGCCCCATGGTTCCTTCCATCTCCCCGCCGAGCATGTTCCAGTTCTTTGCATCGACCCAAAGGGTCATCTTGCTCACGCCGGATGCAGCGCTCTCTTTCCCTTTTTTGGTCGTCGCCTGGATCTTGTACACTTTCCGCCCGGCCATCTCGTCCGTCCCCAGAAACTTGAAATCGTATGTGTCCAGCGCTTGCTTCACGAAGGACTTCATCGTTTCTGGAGACGGCCCGCCGACATCCGAGAAGTTCGATATCTTCACCTTCATGTAGGTGTTCTCGGTCGGGCTGTAGGTCCACACCGTCTTGCCGTTGAAGACCGTCACCATCCCTTTGACCTGAGCAGGGCCATCTTTGTACTCGATCCGCATCTTGTCGGGCCCGTCCATCCATTCTTCCATGACCATCTTCCCAGGGACTCCTGCTTCCCCAGGAGCGCCTTCAGGCGGCTGGAAGGAGAACGTTTCGATGGCGTGCATGTGCATCTGCTGTTCCCGAGATTCCTGCAAATGCGATACGATCTCGTCCACCGACGGCTTTCCCAAAGGCCCGCATGCCGCCATCAGGAAAGCCATGACCAACGAAACTACCACTGCCAACACTTTTCTGCTCATTTTTGCCTCCCTACATCGCTCTTAGATTGCCGTCCTACCCAACGTATGCCGATTGGGAGATGTTATTACTCCCCATGCCTGCCGCCAGTTGAGCGAATCTGCGCCGCCACCTCCGTTTCGCATCCCGTGGTCACCACGACGGTGAAGGCGGTGGACGCAAGCAAACCAAACGCGGCGCTCACCATCACTGCTGCTCCAAGCAGGAGAAGCAGCGACCAAGCACCGCGCTTTCTAAAATCAGCGATCGAAGAAAGAACACGAGGTCATCAACGGCCGGATGTGAATGTCGGATTCACTCTTCCCGAGCTGTACGTTCCGACGACTTTCTCCCTCGGTCACGCTGCACCGACCAGCGCTTTCAGCTTCCAGTATAGAGTGCCAGACACGAGCAATCTGTTACCCCCTTGAAAAGGGGACGCAAACCAGTGCCAACCTTATCTTTGCTACGCTGTGGTGATCAACGGCCTATGATAAGTTCCAGGAATACCGCATGACTTACCGCTTGAGATTAGGCAGCCACGCGATGTAAATGAACATGCCACCTGTTGCCTCTGAAAAAAGATCGAACAAGGACGCAAGCTTACCAGCGTGGTTTCCTCCGAAAGCTATTGTCGAGGATATGGACAGCAGCATGGTCAAGCCCAAGCCAAGTAGCAAACTGAGTCCCATCGATGCACTTCTGTGGAGTAATTTCCTCAAGAGCAATGCAAGCACGCCCCCCGTTATAGCACCAGAAATGGCTGCTACAAGAATGCACCCTATTTTCACTATCCATTGCGTCATATCTCGCTCCTTTCCAGGAATGCGAAGCAAATCCGGAAGCCCGTGGGGCTCTCATTTCTACTTCAACCCGTGCTACCCGAAAAGTCCCCCCGTCGAACTGTGTGGGCCCACACTTTCGGCGTCCAGTATAGCGCGCAGGAGGCATTGACAGCAGGCAGCAGTTAGCCTGCAACCATCAGCAAAGCCACCCCACTATCCTCCCAGCCACCTCCAGCGCCAGCCTGTCCTTCTTCCCCAGGCCGCTTCCTTCTATGTGCCTGCTCACGCACAGCCTGCCAAGCACCTCCCCGTGCGATTCGACCGGCAGTTCCACGAAACGTACGTTCATCTCAAGGATTTCGCTATCTTGACCACCTCGTCACCTTCCACATGGCCGCTGATAGTCACCATCAAATCCCCCTCGATCCAGGACACCGACGACCCAACCTCTCCGGTGCGCTCCAATAGCCGCGCTTTCTTGCCCCGCACCTCGACCTCCTTCGTCTCGAAGCCGCTCTTCTTCGTCGGTTCAGGCAGACTCTTCGCTCCAGACTGGTAGATCTCGGAGACCACCAGAGGCTTGTCGCCTTTCCTGTAGAACAAGAGAACTGTGCTCGTCTTGCTTACCGCCGAGGGTTCGATGACCCTTACCCCTCTCATCTCGTATCCTTCCGGCAGATACGAAGGTTTCAGGATGTGGAACTTGACTTTCTTCTGGGCTTCTTCAATGGTGTCCACAGTCTCCATTTGTGGCGACTTCATCGAAATTTCCCTGGCTCCCTTCGGCGGAGTAAATTCGAAAAGGCCCGCCGGAAACTTCGGGTTGTACTCCACCTTTTCCGTCCGCCAGGACATATGCCCCATGGTTCCTTCCATCTCCCCGCCGAGCATGTTCCAGTTCTTTGCATCGACCCAAAGGGTCATCTTGCTCACGCCGGATGCAGCGCTCTCTTTCCCTTTTTTGGTCGTCGC
>WFSD01000263.1 GCA_015486235.1 Anaerolineae bacterium | reverse complement strand
TCCCGGAGCAGCGAGGACGTCCTTCACACCCTAACCCCTCTTCCCTAATCCCGTGCCTGTCTGGCGCCTCAAGTGCCGGATTCACTGGTAGCGCTCAAACTGGTGGGATGGCGCGGCTTTTGGCCCTCACCCACCCCAACCCCTCCCTCTCCCACTGCGGTGGGCGAGGGAGGGGCCGCCAGTGGCCGCTTGTGAGCGTTCGCACTTTCCGAACGGAGAATGCGCCGTGTGAGCCTGTAGAGCGGACTGTCAGTCCGCTCATCCCCGCATTGCATGGCAGGACACGACAGAACGGGCAGCGCGCGTGGAGAAAAACCGCTCCCAAGCAGTTTCCCTGTCTGAGCCTGACCACTCTACAAAAGACGCCGCGGGCTGCGCTGCAGGTCGAGTTGTTAGCTCGACCAGGCGAGCCAGACGGCTCGCCCTACAATTCCCTCCAAAGTTCATCACACTGCTTTTGAGCGCTACCAATGAATCTAGTGTAGTCCAAACATCTTCAGCTCGTCCAAAGGCGCCATAAGATTCTTCACCTCGGCACAGGACTCAACGCTGCCGAGCCCCTACTGCCTCGGTTCAGAATGACGAGCGGTCGGGATACCGTAGGAATGCTGTTCAACTTTGTCTCTGCGTCCTTCGCAGTGAAATGTTGTTCTCCGATAGCCTATGGTACCTCTTCCAAAACCTTCCGCAGACGCTTCTGGAGCGATTGAGGAAGCAATTTCTGCGATTTGATCTCGCTCCTGACGAAGGATTTGAGCTTCTTGGTCGTGATGGCCGGTATGGGAGACCCCTCCGCGCTGAGAACAACGCGCGGGTGGGTGAACAGGATCACCGGTCTGACCGGTATCTCCTCATCCGGCAGCTTTTCCGCCAGGAATTTTTCCATTGTTTCTTTCTCTTCCAACGCGTCTTTGTCGGGCTTGCCCAGAGACTCAGAGCCGAAGATGTTCAGGAGGCGTGTCCATTTGAAGGGGCGTTTCCACTTCCCATCACGGTATCTGACCTCTCCATCCACGTCCCGCACCACGAAAACGTGCAGCCCCGCCGGTGTCAGGAGCACGTAGGGCGAGGGCAGGTACCATGCAAAAAGCTGGTATCTGGCGTCCAGGGTCTTGAGCGCGTTGGCTATAACCTGCTCCGGCCTGGGTTTTCGGACGAACCGGCGCATGTTGTACGCTCCTACGTTTGCCGCCACCATTCCTATCATCAGCATTACAAACGAGAAGAACAGCCAGTTCCTGTATTGCGGATTGCTCGGCTTGACTCGGAGGCTGGCCACCAGTGCCAGAACCAGCGCCAGCATCCCGCCCCAGGAGGCATACTGGGCGATTCGCGCTCGTTTCTTCACAAGACCTTCATTGACGTTTAGTTTCATCTCTCCCCCATAGATTCGATATCCCTACGGATGGTACCGAGCATGTCCTTCTCCACCATCTGCTTTGCCACTTTCACGGCTGCGCGCACGGCCTTTCTGTTGGACCTGCCATGCCCTACCACCACATTCCCGTTCACCCCCAGCAGTGGTGCGCCGCCGTACTCGGTGTAGTCGACGCGCTTCAAGATCTGCCTCAGCGCTCCTTTCATCAGGAAAGCGCCGACCAGGGCCGGGGGGGATCGCTTTATCTCTCGCTTGCTGAGCTCCAAGAGCATCCAGGCAAATCCCTCTGTCCCCTTGATGATGACATTGCCGGTAAACCCGTCGGTCACCACCACGTCGGCAGCGGCCATGAAAATGTCCTTTCCCTCCACATTCCCGACGAAATTCAGCCCCGGAGCCTGCTCCAGCAATGGCACAGCGTCCAGAACCAGTTGATTCCCTTTGCCCCGTTCCTCGCCGGTCGAGACGATGCCCACCCGTGGGTTCTCGACGCCCAACACATCCCGGGAGTACACGTTCCCCATCATGGCGAATTGAAGCAGGTACTCCGGTTTACACTCGGCGTTTGCCCCGATGTCCAGCAGTAACGTAAATCCTTTCACCGTGGGGAAGATGGTGGCAAAGGCTGGCCGCCGGATGCCGGGCAAACGCCCCAGGGTGAAAAGCGCTGCTGCCAGCGCGCCGCCGGAGTTCCCCATGGTGACGAAAGCGTCCGCTCGTCCATCCTTGACCATGTGCATCCCCACGCGCATGGAGCTATCACGCTTGGTCTTGGCGGCTATCGCCGGAGAATCCTCCATCTCGATTACCTCCGAGGCATGCATCACTTCCAACGCGAGGCCTTCGGTATCGTGCTTTGCCAGTTCTGCCTCCACAACGTCCCGCTTGCCGACCATGATGACCGTCACGCCGAGCTCGCGGGCGGCCATTACGCCCCCCGCCACGACCTCTTCGGGGGCGTGATCGCCCCCCATGGCATCTAAAGCTATCCTCATCCTTATGACCTTCCCTGTCTGTAGCACGGACTGCTAGCCCGTGGTGTGGGTAGTTGGCAGGGTCCCAGCACGCCCAGCTACCTTTTGCTGTATCTCCCGTCACCGCTTGAGGAGGGCCGTCCCCCTGGTAGCTTTCCCCTCCGATATCTTTGTAGGCATTGTACCCTCTACCGTCGATCCTCAGCAGGGGGCATTGTAAGTCCTGCAGCGTGGCCGATGTATCTGCACTCCCCGACAGTTGCCTCGTCAGGTTGAACACATTGTAACGAAAACTGTGTTATTCCGCCAATTTGCCCTACCGGCGAATATCCCGCAGTGTGGAATGGGTCGCTCGCATGACCGAAAGCGATGTAGACGGCATCTTTTCGAGATTCTGGGGCGGCATCCGGATTCCGGCGATTAATCCTGACGACAGTCGTATTGGTCTTGTCCGGGGCTGACGAAAGCTCTCCGGGCGGTGGGTTGATTCCTGGGGCCCGTAGGGCTCCCCAGGGATTTCTTCGTTTTCCCTCAGCGAAATCTGCTTGACAAATCTCTGTTTTTCGATTATAATTAGAGTACTCTGCAAAGCAGAGAACTCTACACACCAATCGAAGGAGGGATAAACGATGGACATCACGCAAGAAGAAGCAAAGGAATCACTGGAGGCAGTCGAGGAAGTGCAGAAGCGCGCCAGGAAAGCGCTGGCGCACGGTGGAGGCCCCTACTACCTGATGTTGTGGGGTGTGGTCTGGTTCGTGGGATACCTCGCCAGCCAGTTCCTGAGCGAGGACATTTCCGGGAAGATATGGCTGGTGCTCGTAGGCTTGGGCCTGGTCGCTTCGACGGTCGTCGGAATCCGCATCTCCCGACAGGTGCGCCGGAAATTCCACGACTACCGCATCGGGCTCTTCTGGCTTGCGCTGCTCCTGTACGCGAGCCTGGCCGTCTGGGCTGCAAACCCGACCAAAGGTGAAGAGGTAGCATTTCTCATCACCCTGTTCGTGATGCTGGGCTACGTGGTCATGGGACTGTGGATGTGGGGCCCACTGGGCTGGATCGGCGTCGGCGTGACGGCCGTAGCCACCGCCGCCTACTTGCTGGTGCCGCAGTACTTCAACCTGGTCATGGCGATCCTGGGAGGCGGGACGCTCTTCTTCAGCGGGATCTACATCCTGCGGAACTGGAGGTGAGCCATGGCGGAACTCGATCCCATCATCCACCAGCCGGTGCGGCTGAGGATAATGGCTGCGCTGACGGCGTTGTCCGACGACTCGCAGATGGACTTCGTCGCTCTGCGTAACCTGCTGGAGGTGACCGATGGCAACCTGGGGGCTCATCTTCGGAAGCTGGAGGATGCGGGGTACGTCTCCATCGAGAAGGCTTTCGTGGCCCGCAAGCCCCACACGTATATCTCGGTCACGCCCAGAGGTCGCCTGGCGTTCGAAGAGCACGTGAAAGCACTGAGAGAGATCCTCGACACATAGGGCTTTATTGGAAACAATGTCGCCGGGGATGGGCCAGTGCGTTCTCCGAGGGTGGAGGAAAGCGAAATGCATATTTTGTGTTGTGGCTATGCCACCACACAAGAGATGCCACTCGCTTCTTCCTCACCACCACAATGTTCTCGCTTTCATGCCCGTATCCTGTATTCCCGATAAAGTCTATGGATTTCACCGCCTGGACTTTTGACAATCGGGCTGCCCTGCTAGGCTGAGCTTCCCGCCTTGGAGGCAAGAAAAGAAGGGGTGGTACATCTTGTGGTCGGGTTTTGCTCGACCATAAGATGTACTCTTTCTTCCCAGTCATGTACCAGGCGTGAAGCCCTAGAAAGCTCCGTTTCCGCTTTGTCAAAAGTCTAATCACCGCCTAGAATGGCGGGAAAGACGTAAGGAGATGAAAATGACAGTCGTACAAGTTGATGGGCTTCGTAAGACCTACGGCGATCTGGTAGCGGTCCATGGGGTGTCTTTCGAGGTGGAACAAGGAGAAGTGTTCGGCATGGTGGGTCCCAACGGAGCGGGCAAGACCACCACCATCGAGTGTGTCGAAGGGCTCCGAAAGCCAGATGGCGGCTCTATCACGGTTCTGGGGACGGGGCCTCGGCAGGACGGCTACAGGCTTCGCCAGCGGATCGGCATGCAGTTGCAGGAAGCAGGGCTGCCGGATCGCCTCAAAGTGTGGGAGGCGATGGATCTTTTCGCATCCTTCTACGAGAAACCCGTGCCCTGGGAGTCGCTGCTGGAACGGTTCGGGTTGGCCGAAAAGCGAAAATCCTACATTGGCAGCCTATCTGGCGGGCAGAAGCAAAGGCTCTTCATCGCGCTGGCGTTGCTGAACGACCCGGAGGTGGTTTTCCTGGACGAACTGACCACCGGCCTCGACCCGCAGGCGCGCCGGGCTATGTGGGATATGATTCGAGAGATTCGCGGCCAGGGGAAGACGGTCTTCCTGACCACGCACTACATGGAAGAAGCAGAGGAGCTCTGCGACCGCGTGGCGATCATGGACCATGGCAGGATCGTGGCGCTGGATACGCCTGCGGCACTGATCCGGTCTATCGGCGGGGAACGGCGCATACGCTTCACGTTGAAAGGCGATTTCGACGAAGCCTCGCTGCGCGGGCTGGGGAGCGTCTCCAGAGTAGAGCGTCGCGACGACACGATCACCATCTACGGGAGCGGTGATCAGTTTCTATCGGGGGTAGTCTCGGCTCTGGAGAGGGAGAAAGTGCTGTTCACCGGCCTGAGCGTGCGAGAGCCATCGCTGGAGGATGTGTTCCTGACTTTGACTGGCCACGAAATCAGGGAATGAACCGTCCACAATTTACACGGATTTGGAAAGGAGGGAAAACTGATGAAAGCTTTGTGGAAATTGATCGTCGTGAACATGAAACTCTACCTGCGGGAACCGACTGCTGCATTCTTCACCATTGCATTTGCCCCAATGATGCTTTTGCTCTTCGGCTCGATCTACGGGAACAAACCTGATCCTCTGTTCGGCGGCAAGGGTACGATGGATGTGTCTGTGCCATCATACATTGGGATTATCATCGTGACCGTCGGGCTGATGAGCATCCCGATAGGCACCGCCACGGCGCGGGAAAAACTCATCCTGCGCCGGTATCAGGCCACGCCCCTTCGCCCGTGGGCGTACATCGTAGCGGACATTGTCAGCAATTACGTCATGACATTGGCTGGCGCAGTGCTGCTGGTGGTGCTGGGTAAGGCGATTTACCACGTACGGTTCGACGGAAGCTGGCCGGTCGTGTTCGTCGCTTTCACGCTGAGCACGCTGGCGTTCTTTGCGCTGGGCTACACGGTCGGGGGTCTATCGCCCACAGTCAGGACGGCACAGACGGTGGGGATGGTGCTGGCATTCCCGATGATGTTCCTCTCCGGTGCGGCGATACCGCTGGAGATCCTGCCACCTACGATCCGGAGTGCGGCAAACTTTCTCCCGTTGACCCACGTGGTAACGCTGACGCGGGGCCTGTGGGTCGGGGATGCGTGGAGCCAGCATATGACGGAGACTGTCGTGCTCATAGCGACACTACTCGTAGGGGCGCTGATTTCAGCTGAAACGTTCCGGTGGGAGTAAGGCGGAAGTGATATCTCCGCTTACCCTGGCTGCCTTTTTGCCCTCGTACACCTCCAGGGGCGGGGCAGCCTTGCCCCTGCCGTCCCTCGGCCCCCGCTGCCTGGCTTTCTTGCGGTTCAGTGCGCGAAGCCGTTATAATATAGGTGCATGCAGCGCTCCATTCTTCGCTGCTCGGTGTCGTTCCTTCGTTGCCGGGGGGTTACACAGTGAAAGCAAGGGAAGGATGTTCGAGCAAGCAAGAATTCCTACACGACGATTTGCTTCTTTCTAGCTGCACACGCAACCGGAATGTCCTACCCTGGCTGCTCTGTGTGACTTCCAGAAAATTCTCTGTGAGGAGGGAGAAATGGCTGTCAAGTTTCCGTCTGATGAATGGATCAAAGAACTGTGCCAGAAACTCAATGAGAGCGAATCCTATTCCAGGTCCGCCAAGGACTGGGAGGGGGATTTTATCTTCACCATGGACCCGGATGACAAGCACGAGGCAGCTTACCTCTACATGGATCTGTACCACGGCAAATGTCGTGGGGCCAGGCTACTCGGCAGCCCCGACGAGGTCTCCGCTGAATATGTCCTCTCGGCCAATTTCGACAACTGGCGCAAGGTAATCAATGGGAAGTTGGATCCCATCCAGGGGATGATGACCCGCAAGCTGAAGCTCAAGGGGAATATGATGAAGATCATGCGCTATCCCAAAGCGGCAAAGGAGATCGTGTCCTGCTGCGCCCTGGTCCCAACCGATTTCGAGTAACTGGCGTGAACTGGTGAAACGCCGGATACCGCTTCACCATCCTGAAATCCCGTAGCCTTGTGAGATGTTTTTGGAGCAAAATCATGTGGTATTTCGTATCGCCTCGGATAATCTTTGGCGAGGGAGCGCTGGACGCTCTGGAGGAAATCGAGGGAAAGCGCTGTCTCGTAGTAACCGACAAAGTCCTGGTTCGGCTGGGGCTGGTGGAGAAAGTCACGTCTCGGCTGAACCTCGAATTCTGGATTTTCGACGAAGTGGAGCCCGAACCAAGCGTCCAGACCGTCCTGAAAGGAGCGGAAATCGCCCGCGGCTATTTGCCCGATTGGATCATAGGCCTGGGCGGTGGTTCTGCGATGGACGCGGCCAAAGCCATCTGGATATTGTACGAGCGCCCTGACCTTGAGCCGGGTGAGATAAACCCGTTCATACGGCTGGGCCTGCGCAAGAAAGCGCGGCTCATCACCATTCCGACCACCAGCGGCACGGGCTCCGAGGTAACCTGGGCCATTGTCCTCACGGACACGGAGGAGCACCGTAAGATGGGGCTGGGGAACCGGGAGAACGCCGCTGACATCGCCATCGTGGATCCTGCTATGCCCGCGGGAATGCCGCCGCAACTTACCGCCGACACTGGCCTGGACGCGCTGACCCATGCAGTGGAAGGGTACACCTGTTCCTGGCATACCGATGTGACCGATGGCATGTGCATTCAGGCGGCCCGACTGGTCTTCCGCTACCTGCCGCGGGCTTTCGACGATGGTTCCGACATGGAAGCGCGGGAGCGGATGCACAACGCGGCTACGATGGCCGGATTGGGGTTTGGGAACGCCATGGCCTCGATAGCCCATGCCATGGGGCACTCCCTTGGAGCGCTCTTCCACATACCCCACGGCCGCACCGTATCCATTTTCCTGCCCTACACCATCGAATTCGGCGCAGCGGAGGCGCCTGGCCGCTTTGCCGATCTGGCTCACATTCTGGGATGTTCCGATGCGGAGGGAGAAGATGGGGCAAATGCCCTGGCCCGCTGCATACGCGACTTGACAGTGCGTGTTGGCAACCCCACCGCCGTGGCAGGTGCAGGTGTGAATCGTGAGGAGTACGAGGCCGCCCTGGACACCCTGGTGGAACACGCTTTCAATGACACTCAGATCATCACCAGCGTCCGCACGCCGTCCTATGAGGAGCTCAGGAAGCTGTTCGTGTATGCCTATGAAGGCACGCCGGTGGATTTCTGAGCGAACCCGCCGCGTGGCGTGGCTCGACCGGGAAAACGAAAAGGAAAACGCAAAGACGCTGAAAGGCAAAGGCGCAAAAGCAGCGAATGGGCGAATCAAGCGAATCGGCGATAGGGTTTCCCGGGAGCAGTCAGAGACTACCCTGAGCAGTTATGTCGGCTCACCAAAACGGAGGCACTAGAATGAGTGGTTACATGGGAAAAATCCTTCGCGTAGACCTGAGCACCGGCAGTCTGGTGGACGAACCGCTGAACGAGGATTACGCCCGCTCTTTCGTCGGAGGGAGCGGGCTGGCCGCACGCTACCTGTACGACCTGGCCGAGCTGGATAGCGATCCCCTGGACCCCCACGCCCCGATGATCTTCATGACCGGCCCCATGGTCGGCACGCCAATGGCGTCCGCGGGACGTTACAGCATTGGCGCCCTTTCCCCGTTGACTGGCATCTGGGGGGAATCCAACGGTGGCGGGTTCTTCGGGCCGGAGCTGAAATTCGCTGGATACGATGGGATTGTCATCACCGGCCGAGCTGAGAAACCAGCGTGGCTTTCCATCGTCAGTGGGGAACCGCAGATCCATGATGCGTCTGACATATGGGGGCTGGGTTCCTACGCCACTCAGGCGAGGATACGTGAGAAGCTCCGCGATCCGAAAGCCCGCGTTGCATGCATCGGCCCGGCGGGAGAGCACATGGTCAGGATGGCCGCGGTGATGAACGACCACGGCCGCGCCGCCGCCCGCACAGGTATGGGTGCTCTCATGGGGTCGAAAAACCTGAAAGCCGTCGCTGTCCGGGGCAGGGCGAAAGTCCCAGTGGCCGATCCCGACGGATTCAAGCAGGTGCTGCGGGACATTAACGCTTTTCTCAAAGAAGACATGGCGAGTCAATCCCTCCGGATGGCAGGTACTGCCAGCTACGTGGATCTGGCATTGCTTTACGGGGACATGCCGATCCGGTACTACAAGCAGGGCGAATGGGACGGGGGAAACCGCCTCTCCGGCGTGCTGATGGTCGAGGGCTACCAGAACCGGATCGCCGCCTGCTATCGCTGCCCTATCGCCTGCGGCCGGGAGACCAGGGCACCGGGGTATGGCCTGGAGAAAGTGGACGGCCCGGAATACGAAACCCTCGGCTCCCTTGGTTCCTTGCTGATGATTGACGACATGGAGGCAGTGATCTACGCCGGACACCTCTGCAATTTGTACGGCATGGACACCATCAGCGTCGGCGTCACCATCGGGCTGGCGATGGAGATGTTCGAGGGCGGGATCATCAGTGCGGCGGACACCGGCGGCCTGGAGATTCGCTATGGCGACGCGGAGATCGTCCACAAGCTGATAGGGTTGATCGCCCGGCGCGAGGGGTTCGGTGCGGTTCTGGCGGAGGGTAGCGCGTCGCTGGCAGAACGATTCGGCGTGCCGGAGATGGCCGTAACGGTCAATCGGCTGGAGGTGCCAATGCACGACCCGCGGGCGTTCGCTGGCATGGCGGTAAGCTACGCGCTGTCGCCGCGCGGGGCGTGCCATATGGAAGGGGACATGTACGGCGTGGACATGGGACAGGTGCCTGCGTCGGAAATTGGCATCATCCCCGGCGATCGGTTCGACACATCAAAGGAGAAAGGGAGGATTGCAGCACGCCATCAGGCATGGCGGAACCTGTACAATGCCCTCACCATCTGCCAGTTCATGAACCCCGGCGTCCCATTGATCCTGCGCGCGGTCAACGCCGTCACCAACTGGGGCCTGGAGGCAGAAGACCTTTTGGTGCTGGGGAAGCGCCTGATGACCCTCAAGCGGATGATCAACCTGCGGCGCGGCGTCACCAGGGAGAACGACCGATTGCCTGAAATCCTGATGAAGCCGCTGACAGGGGGCACCGAGGGGCATGTGCCGGATGTGGAGGCGCTCCTGCGGGGGGCTTACGAGGAGTACGGATGGGACCCGGAAACCGGCATTCCCACCGAGGAGACGTTATCGGCGCTGGGTTTGGATTTCCTGCAATAAGTCCCGCCACTACCGACAGATGACCTGCCTGGCCAGGACCTCGAAAAGCCCTGGTTCCGAGGGTCTCCCGCTTTCAGGTAGCCGTTCCTTGTGGTAAAATCTGCGGAGGAACCCGATTTCACAGCCCCGCAGGATTCCACGGAAGGAACCATCGAGGTCTTGCAAAAATCTGTGCGGGGTAATGCAAGGAGCGGCGGTGCACGAGCACAAGGTGATTGGAAGCGCCTTACGAATCCTGATGGCGGCAATGCTGATTGCGACGATTCTGGCAGCGGCGGCGCCGAGTCCTTCGGCGTGGGCGTCGAAATCCTCCGTCGACTTGCTAATGGAACGAATGTCGCCGGAGGAAAAAGTCGGGCAGCTTTTCGTGGTCACTTTCGTTGGCCACGATGTGGGGCCAGATTCGGACATAGCCCACCTGATCCGCGATTACCACGTCGGCGGCGTGGTGCTCTTGGAAAGCAACGGCAATTTCGCCAACGATGAGGACACGCCTGCTCAGGTGGCCAGGCTCACCGATGCCCTCCAGACTTTGGCTTTCGGCGGCGAGAAGACCCTGAAGCCGAAGACATCCCCCTGGAAGTTGCCCCAGGGCGCAAGCACCACTATCCCGCTTTTCATCGCCATAGACCAGGAAGGCGATGGGTTCCCTTTTACACGCCTGCGCAACGGCTTTACCCCCCTGCCAAGCAACATGGCGATCGGCGCCACCTGGAAGCCGGACGACTCCAGAACGGTTGGGAGCATCGTGGGCAAGGAACTCGCAGCCGTGGGGATCAACCTGCTTCTGGGGCCGTCGCTGGATGTGCTGGACGTGCCGCGCAGCAGTTTGCCTGGAAGCATCGGCACCAGGACATTCGGCGGTGATCCATACTGGGTCGGGCGTATGGGCGAGGAATACATAGCGGGCGTCCATCTAGGGAGCAAAGGGCGCGTCCTGACGGTGGCAAAGCATTTCCCCGGACAGGGCTCCAGCGACCGCAGGCCGGACGAGGAAGTTGCTACGGTGCAGAAATCGCTGGCGGAGCTAAAGCAGGTGGAGCTGGCCCCGTTCGTCGCCGTAACGCGTAAGGACGTGGATCAATCCCACCGCACCGATATGCTCATGACCTCCCATGTTCGGTATCGGGGATTCCAGGGAAACATCCGCCGCTTGACACCTCCTATCAGCCTCTCACCACAGCTACACCAGCTGCTGGAATTGCAGGAATTCGCATCGTGGCGCAAGAACGGCGGGGTGGTCATCAGCGACGCTCTGGGGGTCCCCGCGATCCGCAATTACGAAGACCCCACTCTCAAGCAATTTCCGTACCGCCAGGTGGCTCAGGAAGCGTTCCTGGCGGGAAACGACATGCTTCTCCTATCCAGGTTCGCTATCACGGATGTGTGGGCAGACGAATTGGCGAACATGAGAGGGACTATCGATTTCTTCCGCCAGAAATACCGCACCGACCCTACGTTCCGCACCCGAGTGAACGACGCGGTCAGGCGAATTCTTCAGATGAAGCTTCGCCTTTATCCAGACATGACATGGGAAAGCACTCAAGTTCCGGTAAAAGATGTGGGTAAAAGAGTAGGACATGACACGGCAGCTATCAGCAAAATTGCTCAAGATGGCATATCTCTCCTCTATCCTGGGCCGAAAGAGCTTGCCGACCGAATGCCCACCGGCCCTCAGCAAGGGGAGCCGGTGCTCATCATCACCGACGTGCGTCAGGGGAAAGCCTGCCATGATTGCAAGCCGTTCCCTGACATTTCGGTGGACGCGCTGGAGAAGATCATACTGCGCCTCTATGGGCCGGAGGGAACCGGACAGGCGTCGCCTGACCAGATCCACAGCATCTCGTTCCAGGAATTGAAGGATTACGTCCTGGCAAAGGAGAAAGGAAACGCACCTCCGAGCAAGGAGATCGCAAAACTCATCGAAAACGCCCGATGGTTTATTTTTGCCATGCTGGATATCGACCAGGATTATCCGGAGTCGGATGCCCTTTCTCTGTTTCTGCGACTTCCCGCCAGCGTCGGACCGGACAAGAAGCTGATAGTTCTCAGCTACACCGCTCCGTACTATCTCGACCCAACGGAAATCAGCAAACTGACGGCATATTTCGGCGTCTACTCCAAGACGCGGCCGTACCTGGAGGCATCGGTCAGGGCGATATACCACGAGTTTGCGCCTCAAGGGCATCCGCCGGTGACGATCACAGCCCTGAACTATGATCTGATAGAGGTCACGGCTCCTGACCCCTCCCAGATAATTCATATCGTGCCTCTGACAGGTCCTAAGGGTAAGGGAAAAGTCGAGCAGCTCACGAAAATACAGGTGGGCTCTACTCTGGATCTGATCGCGGGGCCGATATTGGATCACAACGGGAACTCTGTCCCTGACGGCACACCGGTGGTCTTCCGTCTCCGCTACCCGTCGGAATCACTGGAGCTGCCGTTGCAGGAGTCCACCACGGTCAAGGGCTATGCTCGTGCCACGGTGAAGCTGGAACGGAAAGGAGACCTGTACATCACCGCCAGCTCCGGCGAGGCTCACAGCTCCACGACGCTGGTGGTAACCATTACAGGCAGCAAGCCTGGTGCGATAGCCACCCTGGTGCCTCCGCCAACGGCTACTCCTACGCCGACGAGCACCCCAACCTCGACTGCTACTCCTACACCGACTGCCACGCCGACCCCACCGCTTGCTCCAGGTGTGTTCGAGCCATCGTCGACCAAACGGATCAACGGCTGGGCGCTGCTGTTGGCGCTCCTGAGCGCAGGGACCGCCGGAGGAATGGGGTACGGAGTCAGCCGCCGGAATTCGCTGTACAAAGCGGTGAAGCTGGGCCTGTGGGGCGTCCTGTCGGGAATGGTGGTCTACTCTCTCTATGGGCTGGGCATACTTCCTGGGGAGATATGGTTGAACCATGCCCCGGTGGAACTGGGAGCGGCAGCAGTCGCTTTCGTGGGTGGTATGGTGCCGGTATTGGTGGATTTGGTGATGTGGGGGGAGGATGACGAGGCTTGACGTGGATCACAGACCAACCACTTCATACAAAGGTTGATATTGCACAATGTTGACGGATCTGTACATTCGAAATTTTGCCATCATAGATGAGCTCCGCCTGGATTTCGAGCCCGGACTGAACATTTTCACTGGTGAGACAGGCGCGGGCAAATCCATAATCATAGATGCTCTCATGGCTCTCCTGGGAGGGCGCGCCCATCAGGAGTGGCTCAGGACAGGGTCAGATGCCCTCGTGGTAGAAGGCGTATTTCTACTCCCGCCGCATGTCGTGCCAGAGATCGCTCCTGTCCTGGAGCGTGAAGGGCTGGAAGGCGATTCCCCCGATACTCTCGCTCTCTCCCGGGAGATACGCTCTTCGGGGAGAAGCATCGCCAGAATAAACGGGCGGATGGCTTCCCTGGCCCTGGTGCGGGAGGTGGGCGACCGCCTGGTGGACATTCACGGCCAGGGGGAGCATCTGTCGCTTCTGCACCGGGGCCAGCATCTCCTCCTTTTGGATCGTTTCGCCGGCCTGGAAGACCAGCGTGTCGAGTTCGCGTCGCTGGCGAGGGAACTGCAGGGCGTTCGCAAAGAACTGGAGCGGCTACGCGTAGCAGAGCGGGACAGGGCACGCCGAATAGACCTGCTGAAATACCAGATACAAGAAATCGAGTCTGCCGGGTTGGTTCCAGGCGAGGAAGAAGAGCTGCAACAGGAGAGGGTGCGTCTGGCCCATGCGGCGCAGCTCATGGAGCTGGTGGACGCCGCGTACCGTCTTCTGGAAGTGGGAGAGGAAGGCCTGCCTGCAGCGTCCGACATGTTGGGAGAGGCGTCGGGAAACCTGGCGCGCGCTGCAGCAGTCGATCCTTCTCTGGAACCGTTGCAGGCCCGCATGGATGAATTGCTTGAACTGCTGAGTGATCTGGCGGTGGAGATGCGGGATTACCGAGAGGAACTGGAGTTCAACCCTCAGCGCCTAGACGAGGTGGAGGATAGGCTGGCACTGCTTGATGGCCTCCGGCGGAAATACGGAGACACTGCTGAGGAAATCCTGGCGTATGCTCGTGGAGCTTCAGAAGAACTAGAAACCTTGACCCACAGCGAGGAAATGGTGGGAGAACTGGGGTCGAGAGAGGAAGCTCTTTTGAGGGAGCTGGGCGAAATCGGTGGGGATCTCTCCGCTGCCCGCCATGCCGCGGCCGAAAGACTGGCAAATGCCGTGGAAAAAGAGCTTTCGGACCTGAACATGGCAGGCGCCAGATTTGCTGTCTCTATGGAGCAAAAAGAGGACCCGCTGGGCGCATATGCGGGGGGGCGCAGGGTCGCTTTCGACCTCACTGGCTTGGACAGGGTGGAATTCCTGGTATCCGCAAATCCTGGAGAGGAACTCCGTCCATTGGCGAAGGTTGCTTCGGGGGGTGAGACATCTCGGCTGATGCTGGCGTTGAAAGCAGTGCTCTCCCGCGCAGACCCCACGCCGGTGTTAGTTTTCGATGAAATCGACGTGGGCATAGGTGGGCGCGTTGGGAGCGTGGTGGGCGAGAAGCTCCGGTCTCTGGCGAAGAACCATCAGGTCCTCTGTGTCACTCACCTGCCACAGGTGGCGGCCTACGGCGGGAGACACTTGAAAGTAGAAAAGAAAGTATTGGGCGGTCGCACGATTGCCGAAGTAACCCCATTGGATCGGGAAAAACGGGTGGAGGAGCTGGCAGAGATGCTGGGCACGCCCGGAGAAAGCGGACGCCGAAGCGCCCGCGAACTTCTAGAGAGGACA
>WFSD01000262.1 GCA_015486235.1 Anaerolineae bacterium | reverse complement strand
GTCCATGCAGAGGGTAACCTGAGGGACATTGCCATGGTGGTGGAAGTACTGCTGGGGACTGGCGTGCGGGTGTCGGAGCTTCTGGCGCTGAAGGTGGGAGATGTGGAGGTGAGGCAGCGTTCCGGCTCCCTGACGGTGCGCCGGGGAAAGATGGCGAACTTCCGCCAGATACCGTTGACTGCTCCTGTGCGGAAAGCGTTGCAGGAATACTTGGAAACGCATCCCGAGAATGGCAACCCCGATGCTCCCCTCTGGCTTGGGCAGCGTGGGCCGCTTTCGGGCCGGAGCGCCGTGTCCAGGATGCTGCAGAAGTACGCCCTGAAGGCAGGCATCGACTTCTTTGGGCCGCACACGCTGAGGCACACTTTTGCCATCAGGTACCTGCGGGGTGTGGCGTCACTGCTGGGGCACGCCAGCCTGGCTACCGTGATGGTGTACACGGAGCCGAGTGAGGATGAGCTTGCGAAGCGGACAGAGAGGGTGGAAGGTGGAAGCGGAATGGTTTGAAACTCCGTGTCCAAGCACCTCGAATCCGCACTATGCTATGCTTGAACTACAGCGCGCACAGGATTTCGAAGTAAATCGGGAGCACGAAATCGCCTCAGGGGCTTTCTCGTCGCTTCTGAAGCAACCTTGCCACTCGCCGTTCGGGTTGATGAAAAGCAACAACGGTTAACGGTTCTGGGGATTCCTGGGGGCCCGTAGGGCCCCCAGGAATTACTTCGTTTTCCCCTACAGCCTTGTTTTTTGACACATACACGCCAACAGGTGTAAAATGTATTCAGAATACAAACAAAAAACCCCGCCCGGTATGCCAGTACCGGCGAGGTGGCGACCGGAGCGGCATTGGCGCCCCGGCAGGACGTAGAATAGCACAGAAGCCCGCCGGAGTCAAGCCAACCCGGCGGTGCCTCCGTTTTTGTCATTCCTGGCAAACATATTTCACGAGGAGGTAATTCATGATTCGGCGCCATTCGCATGCTTATGTCCCGGCTTGGAAGAGTGTGATTGGTCTTTTCGCTGTCTTGTGGATGATTTTCATGGGGAGTGCTTATCCTGCAGCTTTGGCGTCCTCTACACAAGGCGAAGATATCTGGACGAATTTCTCTACCGCCGACGGTTTGGCTTCCAACTCTATTCTCGCCCTGGAGGCAGATGGAAATGGCTACCTGTGGGCAGGCACCAACCACGGGCTCAGTGTACTGGCGCCAGAAGGGACGTGGCTGACGTTGCCAGTTCTCGGGGATAGCTTTGTCAGAGACATTGTACCAGATCCATCCGATTCCCATCGGCACTGGATTGCTACTTACGATGGTGGGGTTTTGCTGGATGACCATGGTTCCCCTCTTGACCCGAGGGATGACCGGTGGGTTACTTTTCAAAAGAGGGATGGTTCAGCAGACAATCACGTGTGGACTGTAGCCGCAAAAGGAAACCTTGTTTGGTTTGGCCATGAATATATAGATGCCGACGGCGACGAACACGGATTTGGTATTAGTGTACTGGATTTGCATGGAACGCCTTTTGATAAGTCGGATGATAGCTGGAGGGTATACACCACCGCTAACAGCGGACTTTCCCACAATGTTGTTCGGGATATAGTGGTAGACAACCGAGGAGTGGTTTGGATTGCCACACAGAGCGGTCTTGATGCCTATAGCAACGGCACATGGGTGGTTTTTTACTCCTCGGACGGTCTGGCTTCCAACGACGTAACTGACCTGCATGTCGCTGGTAACTTGCTATGGATAGGCACCAGAGGAGGCGTTAGTGTATTAGACTACAAAGGGACTTTGCAAAACAAGATCGACGATCGATGGGCAACTTACACCCAATACAATAGTGGGCTTGTCGACGATGATGTCTCCTCGGTATCCGTGGATCAGGTAGGCCGCGTTTGGGTCGGGACCGACCGGAAATCAATGAGTGGTGAAACGGGCTCCGGGGTCAGCGTACTTGATCCCAAAGGGACGCCATTCGATTCCTCTGACGATGTCTGGATCACATTTGGAACTTCCGACGGATTAGTTCATGATGCTGTAAGAGCTGTGCTAAGCGATGGGAGTAATGTTGTCTGGTTCGGCACCAAGGAAGGCCTAAGTCGATTGCAATACGGCGGGTCTCTTTACAACAAGGCCGATGATAAGTGGACAAGCTATACGTACAACGAACGCATTGCCAGCAACTCAGTGTACGCGGTGTCTGTAGCGGGGACGAGAGCGATGTGGATAGGCACAGATCATGGATTGAACCTCTTGCAGTACAACGGCACACCTTCCATCAAGTCCGATGATCGGTGGACGACGTACACCGAGGACAATGGTCTGGCGTCCAACGATGTGCTAGCGCTGGCAGTGGATGGCTCGGGCAGAGTGTGGATCGGGACTACTTCCGGTTTGACGATCCTGGATACCCGGGGAACCCCCGCTTACAAAGGGGACGACATCTCCATCACCTATGACAGCAGCTCGGGACTCGTAAACGATCAGGTAAACGATATCGTGATAGACAACTCGGGACGCGCGTGGATAGCATGCGGCGACTACTTTGGAGGCGGGCTCCAGGTTCTCGACACAGGCAGCAGCCTGACGTATCGCGGGGACGACAGGTGGTCCACTTTTACGCCGCTCAACAGCGGAATGCCAGACCCTTACGTAACCTCGATTGCGATGGGGGGGCACAACGATGTGTGGATTGGTACACACGGAGGCGCAGCTCGCTTGAACTACGCGGGTACGCCATTCGACAGAAGCGATGACACATGGAGGGTTTTCAACATGCAGAATAGCGGGCTTGCCTTCAACACAGTCCGCGGGATAGCTATGGATCATGCCGGGAATGCTTGGTTTGGTTTGGCGATCGGTGGGCTCAGTGCAAGGTCAAGTGGAGGAGACTGGGTTACATTTACAAGGTCGGACGGCCTTGCCTACAACTCTGTCTATTCCATTTTAGTGGACTGGTCCGGCAGGCTTTGGATAGGAACTGACGGAGGGGTCAGCATTCTGGACTACCATGGGACCCTCCGAGATAAAGGAGATGATGTATGGAAGAATTACGGGGACGATATATTGCTCTCAGAGCACGTACGTTCTGTCGCGGCGGGTGCAGGGGACACAATATGGATTGGCACACTGGGAGGTGGTGCAAGCGTGTATTCTCCGTTGGGTGGTGAACGACTCTACCTACCTGTAGTGGAGGAGCTTGGTTGGTAGTATCAGGGGAACGAAATAAGGCCGTGTCTTGACGCAATTGTGCATGGAGAAGGAGGGTATTGCCATGAAACGCAAAAAAATTTCCAGATTGCTGTGGACACTGATTATCCTGTTGAGCCTATCAGTGTCCGTAGGGTGGGCTCATCAAGCTCGAGGAGAACAAGCGTCTTTTCCTCCCGGCGAGTTCGTGCCCGGAGAGGTGCTAATCAAGTTTCAAGCTAACGTGGTCCCCACTGTCGTTAAGGGCAGTGTGAGAACGGGTGTAGAATCCCTGGATTCTGTCTTTCGGGAGTACGGTGTTACGTTCGCTGCACCGCTTTTCCCCCACATAGGGCACTCGTCCCAGGGGCTGGAACGTATCTACAAACTAACCCTTCCGCCGACTGCCGACGTGCACTCCGTGATCAGAGCACTGATTCCGGACACGCATGTGGAGTACGCGGAGCCAAACTATGTATTCCACATATTGGGGCATCCGGAACATAGCTCGTGGAGACAATCCGGTTCCCTCCGGACGCCGACAGACCCATACTTTACTTATCAGTGGGGTCTGAACAATACCGGTCAGAACGGCGGTAAGGGAGATGCCGACATTGATGCTCCGGAGGCTTGGGGCATAACTACCGGCACAAACAAAGTGATGATAGCTGTCATTGATACCGGGGTCGATTATCTCCACGAGGACCTAGATGATGGACGTGTGCGCACTGACATTGACAAAGACTATGTCAACGGTGATAACAATGCTATAGACGATAACGGACACGGAACCCATGTATCCGGTATCATCGCTGCCGAGACAAACAACGATACAGGAGTCGCCGGAGTTATGTGGCAGGCGCAGATTCTGCCTCTCAAGGTTTGCGACAGCAAAGGAAGTTGTGCTTCCGATGATGTGTCTTCGGCTATCCGCTATGCTGCCGATCAGGGGGCCAGGGTGATCAACATGAGCTTGGGGAGCGGCCACTGTTCCGAAACGATGGCCGAGGCAGTAAATTATGCCTACTTCGACAAAGGCGTCACTATTGTGGCAGCCGCAGGCAACAACGGAGGTAGCATTGGTTACCCTGCCAGGTTTGCCCCAGTTATAGCCGTAGGTGCTACTGATGATAGCGACCACAGGGCATCCTTCTCCAGCTTTGGCGATGATCTGGATGTGATGGCACCCGGTGTGGACATTCTGAGCACCGTGCCTCACAACGGCTATGATTTCCTCAGCGGCACCTCCATGGCCTCTCCCCACGTAGCCGGCGTGGTAGGCCTGCTTCTGTCCCAACGCCCACAACTTACCAACAGTCAGATACGTGAGATACTACATGAGTCTGCCGATGACCTCGGTGATAAAGGGCGGGACGATTATTATGGCTACGGCAGGGTTAATGCTTACAAAGCTTTACAAACAGCCACGCCTCAAAATGCCAAAGATCCGGACAAGGCCAGTTGCCCAGACGAGGTGTGCGGAGCGACCGCTGCTCTGTCGGAAGAGCCAAATGGGAAGAACATCTTGGCAGATCTTAAGGCCGTGCGGGACAAGGTTTTTACTCAGGATCCAGGACGCAGGTGGGCGCGCATCTACTACAAACATCAGTTCGAGGTTGCCTGGCTTCTGGCCACCCACGGAGATTTGAGGGCCAATGCTAAGGCAGGCTTCCGCGCTTTTGACCCAGTATTCCACGCCTTGCTGGATGATAGCAGGACGAACGGTCCGGTGATTCTCACGCCGGAATTGATCCAAGCTGCCAGGCTAGCGTTGATGGGCGTTGCGGAGAACGGGAGTCCCGCACTCCACGATGACATAGTCAGGGAATGGAACAGGGTGGATCCCGAGCGCTTCGTGGGACAGGATGTGCGAGATGTGTGGAAACAGCTGTGTGCGGAGGAGCATCGTGGTTGGGTGTATCTACCTGTAGTGACAAAGTAGCCAGGGGAGGCATGCAAGGAAAACTTTTGCGCAGCGACGTGGTAATCGTAGGTGCCGGCCCAGGCGGGTCTGCTGCAGCGTACTGGCTTGCTGCGGCCGGCGCCGACGTGCTCCTGGTAGACAAAGAGCATTTCCCGAGGAGCAAGCCCTGCGGCGATGGCCTCACTCCGCGGGCCGTCAGGATGCTGGAAGAGATGGGGATGGGGGACTTCCTGCACCACAAGGGCTATGTTTTCAGAGGGATACGTCTATACGCTCCGGACGGGCATATCTCGGAGGTCAAGCTTTCGGCCGACACAGGTACAACTTACGGAATCGTTCTCCCCCGCATCGATCTCGACGATGCTCTGCGCTCTCGAGCCGTGGAGGTCGGAGCACGCTTTCTGCCGGGCTTCCATGTTGTCTCTCCCCATCGTGTGTCCAGAAAAGTGGCCGGAGTAGCGGGACGGTGGGATGGCTGTCCTCTCATCTTGAGCGCAAAACTCGTAATACTTGCCACCGGAGCCATAAGAGCCCCGCTACAGGCATTTGGTTTCCCCGACAATGTTCTTTTGCCCACAGGATTGGCCTGGCGTGGCTATGCGACGGGCGTTCAGGGGCTGGACGAGTACCTGGAGATACACCTGTTCCAGGATATTCTCCCTGGTTATGCCTGGGTTTTCCCAACAGGGCAGGGAACTGCCAACATTGGTGTTGGGATCAAGCTGAACGGCATGAACCCAAACCAGGGCTCGCGTGCCCTGAAATCGGCATTCCAAAGGTTTCTACAAAGCGGAAGGCTGAAAGGGGCTGGGCTCTCCGGCAGACCGCGAGGCTTCCCCCTGCTCTCTGCTTTCCCATATCTGCCTACGTATGCGCCCGGGGTGCTCGTCGTGGGTGAAGCGGCGGGGCTAGTGGATCCTTTCACCGGCGAAGGCATAGCACTGGCGCTCGAGAGCGGACGGATGGCCGCCCAGGCGGCGGCCGAAGCCCTGCGCGCCAACGATTTCTGCGGCAAATTCCTTCGCCGATATGACAAGCGCCTGCGAACCCTGTACGAACGCTATTTCGAGGATGCGCACGAACTGATCGCGCGCGTAGGGCACCCTGAAGCGCTGGAATCCATCGTGGGCCGTGCGACGTGTGACCCGCGCGTCGGGGAAGCTTTCTCGGCAGCCATATTGGATGGAGAGCCTCGGCGGGGCATCGAATTGTTGGGATATGTCCTGAAAAGCCCATACGTCCGGCCTATTGCAAGAGCCATTTTTACTCTGGGGGCGTACCGCCCATTGCTGGACAAGTGCAGAACTTACATGCTGGAGCAGGTATCCATTGACACACCCCACCCTTACCTGCTGCAGATGTTGAGAAAAGGGAAAATGCTGCGCCCGCTTCTGGTGTTCCTGGGCTATCGTGCGGCCGGAGGGGATCCTATGAACGCGTTGCAGGCTGCTGCAGGCATTGAACTGGTGCATGTCGCCTCGCTTGTTCATGACGACATCATGGACAACGCATACACGCGGAGGGGCATTCCTGCGTTGCATAGAGTTCTGGGGGTACAGCGGGCAATTGTTTGTGGAGACTATCTTATTGCCAAGGCATTCCGGCTGCTGGCAGAGAGCCGCACCTTGAACCCAGCGGATCGGGTGGTAAAAGCCTTCATCGTGGGAGCAGACAGCGGGATACAAACGTGCGCAGGGCAGTTCCTGGATGTGGGAGAGTGGAGGAACGGGATTCCCGATGAGGCGGAGTATAGCTCTTTGATAGCTGACAAAACGGCTTCGGCGCTCTCCGGGGCGCTGGTGGCCGGCTGTGCGTTGGCAGGGGGAAACAATGGATTGTCAGGGCAACTGGCCCTTTTCGGACAACGCGTCGGACGCGCTTTTCAGATCAGGGACGACGTGCTGGACTTCGAGAATCCCTCGGGCAGGGACTGCAGAGTCGACCGGAGAGTTTCTCTTCCATTGATACACGCCTTTCGCGAAGGAGACGATGTTACCAGGGCCGGCATACGTCTCTTCCTCGCCGGGGGCGAGATAAGTTGTGCACATATGACGAGCATTCTGCGGGCAAACAGTTCACTGCGCTACGCTCAGCAAGTGGCAACATCCCTGTCAGAGGAAGCCGCGAAGGTGGCCGAATCCATTCCTGGCGTGAGCGAAACCTTAAAAGCCCTTGCTATCTACTCTGTCCTCAGGGAAAGATGACCCTATTCTCCTTTGTGGGAGCGCTGATTACCATCATTAACAGGTTGGCAGCAATTAAGACTGATGCTCCGGAGTGGACAGGTAATAGTTTCCTCCTTTTTGTCTCAACGTTCCTAGAGGTGTCGGAGATCACTAGGTGCAATTCCACACCGATGCAGGCGTACCCTCCCCGCAGGGCTACTGCATCAGTGAGGCTGCCAATTTGACCCACGAGTTCCACATTCTTTGGTCCAGATACAGCTTCAGCCCATTGGCCATAAGTTAAAGTTCTGCCGGATTTGTCAAATTGAACAGCACCAAAGGAGACAGTCTCTTCTTACGCTTGCACTTGAGCACGCCAAGCAGGGAAGCATTGGCAGCCAGGTAAGCGGCTGAGTCTTTTGCTTTGCCCCTGTGGTAAGCCTGGGTAAAGTTAATATAGACCCCGGTACACCATCTCCATGGAGACGGCTGCAAACGGTTGGTTGAGCTCCTCTACCACCGCATCCGTCAAATCCACCAGTACGGCGTACATCAGCCATGTCACCCATAGTTGGAGTTGCAGTCCATTCAGCGAACCTACCCGGAAGTAGGTCAGTCCCAACACACGCTTCACTACGGAGTGCACGTCTTCTATCCGCCACCGTTGCCAGTATAGAGCCACCACATATGGAGCTGGCAATCTCTCTTCATCCAGTTCGTTCGTAAGGTAGCGGAACCGTTTCCCTTTGTATAGCACCTGCATCAGGTGCACTCGTTGCCGATCACTCCCCTCACCTATCCAGATGATTGCATCATGAACCTGCGCTGTACGATGCAGATACTTTATATTGCTTCAGATGGAATTGCGAGGCGATAGATGAATAATGTATCGGCGAGGGAATTGAAACGGCACACCGGGAGCATCCCTCGGATGGTGAGGGAAGAAGGAAAAGAGTTGGTGATCACCTACCGGGGCGTTCCCACAGCCCACATAGTCCCGGCCAGGAGCGGAGAAACGGCGGAGAAAGTGTTCGAGTCCGTATGGATGGAGATGGATAGGCTGGCAAAGGAGATAGGGAGGAAGTGGGGAAAAGGAGCTTCTGTGGAAGAAGCGGTAAGGCAGCAAAGGCGTGAACTATGATTGTAGTGGATGCCAGCGTGTGGGTTGTCAGGTTCCTCCCTCAGGACGCGCACCATCAGGCGTGCAAGGCGTGGCCTGAAGAGCAACTGTGTGAAGGCGATGGTGTTGTCGTCCCGGCTCATGCATTAGCCAAGGTAGCGGCAGCCATTTCGAGACGAACCGCCGACGAGAGCCTTGGTCGGCAGGCTGTCGAGCTTATCTTGAAGCTCCCCTCCGTAAAAGTGGTCAATGTAGCACAGGAGCTCGGGCTCGAAGGAGCCCGTGTCGCCGCCCGTTGCAGGCCACGTGGTGCAGATGCGCTGTGCGTGGCTGCAGCCGGGCTTCTTGGAATTCCTTTGGTTACCCTCGGTGGGGAGCAACAGGAGCAAGGTGGCGAGTGCGCTGAAGCGATTCCTCCGGAGAAGCAAATCCGCAGGGAGGAAAGGGCTGGGAACAGTTCCGGAGTTTAATCTGTGAGAGTGCCGACAGACGCCGGTCGCCTCTCCCATTCAGTCAGACCCCGCTTCAATGTGAACCATTCCGACGGACTCAGCCGGAGCAGGAAGTGGATCCTGCTCCGGCTTTCTTTATCTTGCAATATAGCCCGTGGGGCATATCTGTCCAACACACTGCGCACACGGGTTGAACGCTTTCACAGCATGAGGTAGAATGTTGCGGGATGAGAAAGGGACAAACGGTATCGGAATAAGGAGCCAGAGAGTTCCGAGTGTGGAAAAGAATCTCTACGGAGAAGAAGTGAGCATATTTTTCTTCCCCGTAGAGCAAAATGTGAGGATTCACTTCTTGCGCTTCTTTTTGCGCTTCTTGTTGTGAACCCTTTTCTGGATCCTGCTCACAATGCGCAGGAACTCCGTTTTGTTAGAGGATTTCGAAGCCATCTCAGTACCTCCTGCAGTCTTAATACAGGCAGAAACCCTGCCTCCAAGTGGTGGGTACTGAAAGCAATCAGGGGAATTCGGGCGGTAAATCCGGCTTTTTCATGAATTTCGCTGCCGAATCCGGGCAAAACGCCCAAACCGGGGTCACCAGTCGCTGGGGATTCAGACAACAAGGATGAGAAGAATGACCAAATAACTTCCTGAGGCCGCTTACTGTCCGGGGACATTGGTGACACAGGTGAAGGCTCTACCGATCCGGGGGTAAGACGGAACGCATGAGGCGGAGAAAGGTAAAGGGGGATCTGCTGGATACCTTACGCCAGACGGAGCGAAAAGCCATCAGAGGCGACGGAGGGGGAGACGATGAGCAAAAAACCGCGTGCAGCCCTGTACGCCCGTGTTTCCACGGATATGCAGGCGGAAAAAGGCAAATCCATCAAGGCCCAGGTTGCCGAGATGCACGAGTATGTC
>WFSD01000261.1 GCA_015486235.1 Anaerolineae bacterium | reverse complement strand
CCATTAGACGATCCCCGATCGGCAAAAACAGGGCATAAAACAGAGTGCCGAGGCCCAGACTTGAACTGGGGACTCCTTGATTTTCAGTCAAGTGCTCTACCAACTGAGCTACCTCGGCAACTGCCAAAGAAGGCCCGTCTACCATCGCCATCGCGACGTGACGAGCCCCAGAGCGGGCGATGGGATTCGAACCCACGACCTTCTCCTTGGCAAGGAGACGTTCTACCACTGAACTACGCCCGCATGGTTTCGATGGACCCGGTCGGATTCGAACCGACGATCTCCTCCGTGCAAAGGAGGCGCCTTCCCAGACCAGGCCACGGGCCCGATCAACCCCGCCGCAGCGGTGCAGTGAGACATCCCCCACCTGGAGGGGCCGGAGCAGGCGTGGGGGTGGGAGCAGGCGTTGGCTGGGGTGTCGGAGCAGGCTCTCCTTTCAACGCTGCGAGAGCATCGCCCCGTCCGGCTCCCTGGGTATTCGGGTCGAGGCCCAGATTAACAGCGGTGGATATCAACCGCTCCTTCACTTCGGCGGGCTTCATGTCGGGGTCGGCCTCCAGCAGCAACGCCACGACGCCGGCTGCGTGTGGTGTCGCCATGCTGGTGCCGGAAAGCTCCATGTAGAACTCGCCGCGGGCCGGGCCGAGGTCCACGCCATGCGCCCGAGCCGCGATGATGTTGACTCCGGGGAAGCAAATGTCCGGCTTCGTGCGTCCGTCTTTCGTCGGCCCTCTGGAGGAGAAACTTGCCACCCTGTCCAAATCGTCGGTTGCGCCGACCGTGATGACCTCGCTGGCACATCCCGGCGATCCCACGGTGCCGGCCCGCGGGCCGCTGTTGCCTGCTGCCGCCACCACCATGATTCCCCGCTCCCGAACGAGCTTGTCGCAGAAATACGAAATCGCATCGGTACCATCGCATGGCCCCGGCGTTCCAAGGGAAAGGTTTATCACCTGAGCCTTTTGCATTGCCGCCCATTCCAATCCAGCCATCACGTCACTGCTCATGCCGGAGCCATTGTCCTTGAGCGCTTTCGCCGAATAGAGGATGGCGTCAGGGGCAACACCTTTGTACCTGCCGTTGCTGGCTTTGCCACTTCCGGCAATTATCCCTGCAACGTGGGTTCCATGCCCAAAATGATCCCGTCCATCGTCTCCGACCACGCTGTGAACCCCACCTATCCGTCCTTCAAAATCAGGATGCTCCCAATCTATGCCGGTGTCCACCACGGCGACCCGTACATCTTTGCCTGTGATCCCTTCGCGCCACACCTGTGGAGCACGGATGAGCGGGACGGATACGTCCAGAAGAGCATAGACGGGGAGATCGGGCCAGACATGCAACACTGCGGGGTCTTCGGCCAGCCGCTGGAGGTCTCCCAGAGAGACGCTGGCCGACGTGAATGGGAATTGCTTCAACGGGCGCGCCGCAGCCAGGAATGGCGAACGTCTGGTCCTCACCACCATGTTCACGTCGAATTCCATGATGATAGGCACTTTCGCATCGGGAGGTTGAGTTGCCAGTATTCTGTGCAAGTCGGGGGAAATTCGTTCTTCGAACATGCGTCGACTCCTGTAGCCCGCGATATCCATCTCTGGGATGGGATTAACGTACGATCACAAGTACGACCTGGACATCCTTGCACATTATACAACAGCGGTCTGCGCAGGCCAAGCTGCTTCGTTACGGGAGAGCGAAGCAATTCCTGGGGGCCCTACGAGCCCCCAGGAATCCCCAGAACCGTTATCGCTCTACATCAACCCCAACGGCAAGTAGCAGATCGCTCCAGAAGCGCCGAGAAAGCTTCTGAAACGACTTCGGGCTTCCGATTTGCTTCGAAATCCCGTTGCATGACTTTTGGAGCGACGCCTGGGAACCTGCACGCCCTGCCGAGGCGAACGCTCTACAGCCTCGTGTTACAATGTTAGCGTCATGGCAATCTGTCATTGGACTTCTGAAGATCTGCCGCTTCGACCAATGGCGCCACCACCCGCCGCCACGAAAGCTTCCGGGTAGAGTGCCGCCTGGCCGCGACCCCGATCCTCTCGGCGCGCTTCGGGTCGCTAAGGAGCCGCGCTACCGCCCGGGCGAAAGTCTCGGCGTCCCCAGGCGGGACCAGCACGCCAGCATTGCCGTCCGCCAGGACCCGTCGGGCCTCCCCTACGTCCGATACCACCACCGGCACCCCCGCGGCCATCACCTCCAACAGACGGACGGGGCAGCGGGCCCGGTTCACATCATCATCGTCCATTGGGAAGATAGCCGCCGACGCCAGGGAAAGTGCCTTCCGCCGGAGAGACACGCTGCCCCAACCCAGGTACCTCACCCCCGAGATGCCGACAACCTGTCTCTCCTCCCCGGCAAACCCTTTCCCGACAACCCACAGATGGGCGCGAGGATTTTCCCGACGGATGGACGAGAAAATCCGGAGGACGAAATCCATGCCTGCATCGGTGAACCGGGTGTACCAGAGGACGAGGCCGGGAATCGGGCACCTGGGGAGGTCCGTCCAGGAGTGCGTAGCCCCGTTGGGCACGTGGACCACCTGAGGGGAATCGGTGTGTTCCAGGAGCCATCGCGAGGCAACCGTCACCAGGTCGGCATGGGAGGAACCCCATGATTCTTGCCACCGGAAGAGAGTCTTGTGCCACCATGGGTAGGGGAGACGGTCGTTCCAGCCTGTCTCCCAATCGTCTCGGTCGAGCCAGATCAGGCCGTCGTAGCGCCCCGCGGCACGCACGAGGTAGAAAAAGAATTGAACGGCGCCGGGGAATCCTTTCGGCTTGAAGACGTAAACGACATCGGGACGCCAGCGCAGGACTGCCGCTGTCAGTTCTGCCAGAGTCCGCGGATAGGACGAGGTTCCCGCGGCAGGATAGTGTTCCAGGCTTACACCATGCCACCGGAAACCAACCCCCGCCAGCGGAGGGTTGTCCCACGCGGGGAGAAAAATCTGCACCACGTGGCCGTGACGGGCCAGTTCCGCAGCTATCGGCAGCGCCCTGTACCGAATGCTCCCTTTGGGTGCTACGGCGAACGGACCGACCACGGCCACGCGGGCCATCTCATTCCACCGTGACGGATTTTGCCAGGTTACGGGGCTGATCCACGTCCGCTCCCCGGCGGACGGCGATGTAGTATGCCAGAAGCTGGAGCGGTATCACCGAGACGACCGGCGATAGGAGGT
>WFSD01000260.1 GCA_015486235.1 Anaerolineae bacterium | reverse complement strand
TGCGATGTGCATCTTTTGCGCTCTTTGGAGGCGTAAAGTGCGAATGCTTTTATGGCAATGTGTATCTCAAACAGGTCCCGTGGCGAATGCAGGTCTATTCCCATGAGCTCCGATGCTCTGTCCAGACGCTGGCGTAGCGTGTTCCGGTGGATGTACAGCCGACGGGCTGCCTGGAGTGCATTGGCTCCCGAGTCCAGGTATGTCATCAACGTGTCCAATATTCCAGTCTTGTGTTGTAAGTCATACTCGGCTAGCTTCTCCACGGCCCGGTAATACTTGTTTTCTCCAAGAGCCTCCGGAGGCAAGTGCTGCAACCAATGAAGCGTACCCAGGTCGTCAAATGCCAGCACATGAACCCCATGTGGCATGTTGAAAGCAAGCATCAATGTCTCTTCTGCTTCCTGATAGCTCTTCAAGAGCATGCGTATGTCGGAATAGGCGTTGCCCAGGGACATGCAGGTGCGGTATCCTTTTTTGCTCAGGGCCTGCCAGAGCTTGTGGGCGAGAGCTATACCTTCGTGCGTATCCTGTACCGTCGCCAGGAGAATGAGATCTTTGCCCCATTCCAGGACCATCCCACTGCGGGAAAGATCCGTCAATGCCTGCTGCAGCGTCCTTTGCAGGAGCAATGGGGACATTTCCTCCGCGCTGTTGCGGACGATCATGATCTGCTGCTGGCCGTTGAGCACCAGACCCAGCTTCCTGGCCTCCTCCCTCAGGTTGCCTTCCTCGCCGATTCGTGCATTCAGCAGACGCTCAAAGAAATCACCTTTGAGTCGCTGCTGTACTTCGTATACCGCCCTTTCCCGCATCAGGATGATTGCAGCCACGGTAGCTGCACGTTCCACAGCCACTATGCCGAATTCATCGGACAAGCTCTGATGGGGGATTAGCCATACGTACCCCAGCAATTCCCCCGCGGCCACAATGGGGGCTACCACCCTTTCATAGCGAAGCCCAATGTGAGGTATGGGCGGAATATGCACAGGCCTCCCCGTGCGGTGCAGCGTATCAAGAATCCCTAGCTTGTCTATCTCTTCACGGTGCATAGGCGGTGTCTGCCTGAGGAGGATAGTTTCCCGTCGCGCTTCGTCTATCTCCCCCTTGTTCGCGTACGCCAGCAGATGAAAAGATGCATCTTCTATGGAAACGGAGCATTGCACCAGATCTGCCAATGTTTCAGCAAGATCGTCCAAGCCAGTGCCCTTTAGCACGATTTCCATCAGGCGATTATGCACCACCAGGGATTCCTGCAAAATTGCGTACCTGTCGTTGATGACCCTCTCCATGATCACCCTGGTAACATCATAGAAAGGTATATCCCATGGGAGAGTAATGATGGGGAATCCTATTTCGTTGGCCTGGGCTATCATATGTTCGGGAACTGTATGGAAATAGCGGCCCACCGAGACAACAATGCCTGCCACGCCGATTTTTTCCAGGTCAGGTATAAGGGTCTTCTGGGCCTCTTTCTCCACACTGAGCCCCAGGGCCGTGGTGAAAAGCAATTCCCCAGGCCGGGACCAGTCCGCCATGTCCGGCAGGTCTACGATATGAGCCCAGCGTACCTCCCTGTTCAAGCCTGTCTTGCCCGCTACCAGGGTGGCTCGCTGAAACTCCTCGAGTTTCAATACCGTTTCCACAGTCAGCGCAGAATTCATAGACCACATCCCAATGTGTGTGCTTTACCCTGCATCTCAATCTCGAACCGCGGGGATCTCCGGCGACCCGCGGAACAGGCCGCGCCTGGTGCCTGATTTCCCTCCGCCGATCAGACTGGGGCCTGTTCTATCTCGCCCCCGACGGCTCTGGCCATCGCCACCGCCCGTCTATCCGGACGCTACACCATGCCAGTCCACAAAATGATCTACAGGGCCATGACCATGCCCGATTTTCAGCCTGGCACCCGCCCGCAACGCCCGGGTCAGGTAAGCCTTCGCTTCCGACACTGCCGACGGCACATCCAGGCCTTTGGCGAGGCCTGCGGCGATGGCAGACGCAAAAGTGCAGCCTGTTCCGTGTGTGTTTTCCGTCTCCACCCTCGGCGCGCCGAATTCCCGGAACCCCGCCCCGTCATACAGCAAATCGATGCTCTCACTGCTATGGGCCAGGTGTCCCCCTTTGACCACCACGTAACGAGGCCCCATGGCGTGGATCACCTTTGCGGCCTCTTTCATCCCGGCCACATCGTGGATCTCCAGACCGGTCAACGCCCGTGCCTCGTGGAGGTTAGGGGTAACCACCAATGCCAGAGGAAACAATTGTTGGACCAATGCAGAGCGAGCGTCCTCCCGCAGGAGCGGGTCCCCGCTCTTGGCTACCATGACCGGGTCCACTACCAGCGTTTCCATCCGGTATTCGCGGAGCCTATCGACGATAGCCTCAATGATGCCAGCGTTGGCGAGCATTCCTGTTTTTATAGCATCAGCCCCGATATCCGTCATGACACTATCGATCTGCAGAGCGACGAACTCGGGCGGCAGCTCGAAAGCGCCCTGTACGCCAACGGTATTCTGTGCCGTTATGGCCGTCAGGACGCTCATCCCATAAACACCAAGAGCGGAAAATGTCTTCAGATCGGCCTGGATTCCAGCTCCTCCGCCGGAATCAGAACCGGCAATCGTAAGTGCTTTCTTCATGGTTCGGTCTCCTTTCCACCAGTGCGAAAATGATCCCACCCCTCCGGTCTCAGGGGAATTTCACGGCCGTCCGGCAGCTGAACCCACCGGCCTTCCTCCTCCGGCAGGATCTCCCCTACAGGCGTGACCCCGGTGCCGGTTGCTTCTTCCACCGCGGCAGCCAAATCCTGAGCAACTCCACGAGGTGCAGTGAAGCAAAGCTCGTAATCCTCCCCACCCTTTAGAGCCAATGCCCAGTTGGCCTGGCCGATTGAGTCTGCTACGTGTCGGGCAGCAGCCGACACAGGCAGACGGTCAGCCCACAATCGCACCCCCACACTGCTCTCGTCGCAGATGTGGCCGATATCGCTGCTCAGCCCGTCGCTCAGGTCGAGCATAGCCGTGGCCTGCTTCCTCTCGGCGATAACACGCGCCTCTCGTACCCGAGGCGTTGGCGTGAGGTGTGCTGCCAGGAGCTGCTCCCTCTGTCCCTTTCCTATGGCGATGTCCGGGTTGAGCACCAACGCCAGCCCTGCCGACGAATCGCCCAGCCAGCCAGTCACCAACACCAAATCCCCCGGACGCGCCCCGGAACGGAGCAAGAGCTCGTCCTGCCTGACCTGGCCCAGCAGGAATACATCCACGACGATAGGTCCATCCGTCCTTGCCATGTTACCGCCCACGATGTCGGCTCCATAGCGCTCGGCCTCCTCACGCAGGCCATCGTAGAGACCATCCACCCAGGTTACATCGGTATCCAGCGGCAAAGCGAGCGAAATAAAGAGATGTTGAGGCTCCCCTCCTTTGGCCGCGATGTCACTGATATTGATTGCCGCCGCTTTACGCCCCAGTTGATAGGGGGTGATGGCACTGCGCAGGAAATGGGATCCCTCGACCTGGATATCGCAGGTGGCCAGCTGGTACATGTGGTCGTCTATCTGCAACACCGCCACGTCGTCCCCAACGCCCACCCGCACGTCGCCACGATAGGGAGGAAGCCGTCGAGCCACCCTATCGATGAGAGGAAACTCGCCCAACGAGGAAATCTTCATCGCCCTCTCCTTGATTTTACGCTCTCCACGATAGTACGCAACTCCCTGGCGGCCGCTGCCACATTCTCAGCCCAGGCTACGGCGTGCACCACAGCTATGCCGTCGGCTCCGGCCTCGATGGTGGCCTCGGCGTTCCCTGCCTCAATGCCCCCGATAGCAACAACGGGGATGGAGACATGCCGAGAAATCTCCGCCAGGAGCTTCAGCCCCATAGGAGGCGTGGCGTCTGGTTTGATGACAGTGGGGAAAGGAAAAATTGGGCCGACGCCCAGGTAGTCGGCCACTCCCTCCCGTTCCGCCGCCAGAGCCTCCTCCAGATTGGTCACCGAAAGCCCCACGATCTTGTCCGGGCCAACCAGCCGACGTGCGATGGCGGCTGGGATGTCCTCCTGACCAACGTGCACACCATCCGCCCCTACGGCGAGGGCCACATCTACCCGATCGTTGACGACGAAAGTGATCCCTGCCTCCCGCGTTAGTTCCCGCAAAGCCAGAGCTACTTCTACCAACTGCCGCCCGCCCATCTTCTTATCACGGAACTGGATAGCCGTCGCACCTCCCGCGATAGCCTCACGGGCCACTTCCAGATGGGAGTGACCCCCTTCCTCGTCTGTCAGCACGTAAAGTGTCCAATCCGTCTTTTGTCCCCCCACGACAACGACCTCCTTCCGCTCCGAAAAATAGAACGCTGATTTTGCGGATTAACGCGGATAATTTTTTAGAAGACAGCGTCATCAGCGTTCTTGATTTTCGTCGTCATGCAGTGTGCAATCGCTCATGACAACTGTTCCCGCTGCTGGGAATGCGTCATCCTATCTCCTGGATCTTAACCCCCGCTCGAACCTGGTCCGGTGTCAGATTGTAAAGCGCATCCATGAGTGCCACTTTGAAACTCCCCGGCCCTCGGGCGCTCTCAGCAGCCAGTTCACCAGCGAGGCCAAAACAAGCAAGACCGGCCGCTGCCGCCAACAGCGGGTCCGGCTCCACCGCGGCAAACGCAGCCACCATGGTGGTGGACATACATCCGCTGCCGGTGATGGTCGTCAGCCAGGGGTGTCCATTGTCAACTCCCAGCGCCCGGGGGCCGCTGGCGATCACGTCCCTCTTCCCCGTGATGGCGACAGTCAGGCCGCGGCGGGCGGCCAGGGTGCGCGCCACTTTAAGGGCATCGGCACCGCCGGCTACCGACTCAACCCCTTTCACCTTCCCGCCGAGGCCGGCCAGAGTCGATACCTCGCCGAGGTTACCGCGGACAATGGCGATCTCCAGATCGTCAAGCAGCTGGTTGGCAGACTCGGTGCGCAGGCGCGTGGCCCCTGCCCCCACCGGGTCCAGGACGATCGGCACCCCAAGGGCATTCGCCCGGTGACCCGCTACAAGCATGGACTCCACCAACTCAGGCGTAAGCGTGCCTGGATTGAGCACCAGCGCGCCTGCGGCACTCACCATCTCGGCCACTTCCTCCCTGGCATGGGACATTACAGGAAGCGCCCCGATGTGCAGGGTGACGTTTGCGGTATCGTTCATGACAACGAAATTAGTGATATGATGTATGAGGGGGTGCTCCTCCCTGATGCGAGCTAGCATTCCCGCCGCCATTTCACCCCAGTGCCTGTCTGTCATTTGGTTTTTCCTCTCCCGTAACTTTCGGCCGGCATTGCCAGCAAAGCGAACAGCCAGTAAAGCAGAAAAGCAACCACGAAGCTAGGGATGGAGGCACCCAGGTTGGGCAACAACCTGGCGATGAGGTGATAGATGATGATCCCCAGGACCCATGCCAGCAACGCCACCCAGTTCAGGCCTGCATTGTACCAGTACTGGCCACCCGTACGATAGAGCTCGTCAGTATCATAGTGCCGCCTGCGCAGTACGAAATAGTCAGCAGCCAGTATGCCAAAGAGCGGCACGAAGATCGAGCCTATCAGCAAGAGGAAGTTCTCGTAGTTGCCAATCGGGATAGTGGCTGCCAGCAGGAAGTCTATGAAACCTATAGCGGCCACAAGATGCCACAGCTTCGCCCGGCTCAGAACATTGTGAGCGGAAATGGCCGCCGAGTAGATATCGGCGAAAGCGTTGTCCGTTTCGTCCACCAGGATGATGAGCAGCGCTGCCCAACCGGCAGCCAGCCCCATAATGGCGGCGATCAGATCCTGCGTCTGCAGCGCGAGCACCAGCAACGCCCCCAGCCCGTAGAACCAGACATTGGCCACCAGGTACCCCAGGAAAGTCCCCCAGAAAGCACCTTTGGCCCTCCGGCTGAAGCGGTTGTAATCCGCCACCAGGGGCAACCAGGAGACCGGCATGGCCACCACCAGGTCGACGCCGAGCCAGAAAGGCATCCCGCCGGTGCTAGGGGTGCGCAGCAGGCTACCTACATTATAGTGAGAGAAAAGGTAGTAAGTCAGCCAGGCCGTGGTAGCCAGCACCAGCCAGACAGCGAATTTTTCCAGCCACTGCTTTACAACCACCAACGGCCCACCCACCGCGAACAGCGTGCATAACAGGGCAAAGAAAGCCGTCCAGACCAGGTGGTTGGAGAAACCCAGGAACCTCTGGCTGATGCTGTTGGCCGCCTGGGACATGATGATCACCTCGAAAGCTCCCCAGCCGATGAGCTGGATAACATTGAAGAAACTGGGCAGGTAGGAACCCCGGATCCCCAACACCGGGCGCAGTAATACCATAGTAGGCACCCCGGTGTCGCTGCCGATGACGCCAGTCAGGGCCAGCAACAGATTGCCGATAATCGTGCCGACCAGGATCGCCAGCAACGCCTGACCCAACCCCATGCCGGGCACCAGGAGGCTGCCGGCCAGTAGCACCAACAACCCTACTCCCAGGTCTGCCCAAAGGATGAAATAATCCAGGAAAGCCAACCTCCGGAGCCCCTGGGGCACCGGTTCGATCCCCCATTGCGGAGGCGCCTGCACAGCAGGCAATACACCCTTGCTTTCGCTTGACATAAAAATCCCTCCTTTACTCATACGCAACATGCACCACGCACCATGTAATACGCGTTACGTATTGCGTAAGCACGTACTCCTCCCGAACGCCTATAATAGAAAAGGCCACTGCCCTGAGGCAATGGCCTTTCTTCCGTCGTCGTAAGCTTCCCTACGCCGGCATTACCCAGGTCAGGTTCAAAGGGTCGGAAGTGGGCGAGGCAACAGCCTCGAAACTCCCCTCTCAGCCGGGCATCCCCCCAGCTCCCCTGGCGTGTCCAGTTGTAAAAGTGCTAATCCACCTAAATTCTAAACCTCATGCCTGAACTCTGTCAAATCTGGGCAGGCTTGTGCGACAGCGCCTTGCCGCCTGTTGGTAACCACTTCTTTCTCCAGGCATAAATTCTATCCTGGAGAGATGATGCCAGAAACTCACCAATGACAGAAGGGGCACTTTCCTTTCGTTACAGAAGTAGTATGCATTAGGGAGGTAACAAATGCCCGGTGCACGCAAATTGGACTTCCGTTTCTTTTCATGCTATAATATATTTGTGCATGATGGTAAATGCAGCGGTAGGCATAAGCGCAGTGAAGTTATGTTCGGACAAATAGCGCAGAAAGTGATTCGTTCCCGTGAACAAATCTTCCGTTTGCTGTTGCTTTTCATATATGTGATTATTTTCTTATCATCTCTGTCCCTTGCATGAAAATGTAGGTGGGTTTTTAAGTTATAGGTGTTGGTCAATGACTAAAGAAAGACGTATTACTCAGAGCACGCCCGAAACTATAGGTTTTGAGGTGGTACAGGAGATTCTAGATACCGTCAACGATACTGTTGTCGGTGCGGATGAAGATCAGAAGATTGTCCTCTTCAACAGAGGCGCAGAGCGACTCTTCGGTTATGAGGCTGAAGAAGTTCTTGGAGAACCCCTGGACATTCTGCTTCCCCGGGCGGCGTCTGATGCCCGCGATGTCCACGAGCATCCTTTTGCTATGCCATCAGAAAGCACACATGCCAGCGATGAAATGCCGCGTGAAATGTCTGCACGGCGCAAAGATGGCACAGTATTTCTTGCTGAGGCCAGTGTGAGTGCATTTCCCTGTGACGAGCACACTGTTTTCCTGGCCGTTCTGCATGATGTGACTGAGCGGAAGAGACCCGAAGAGAAGTTGCGAGGCGTCTCCATTCATCTCCAGGACTTTCTCGCTGCCAGTCCCGCTATACTTTACGCTTTGAGGTTAGAAAAGCACAATAGAT
>WFSD01000259.1 GCA_015486235.1 Anaerolineae bacterium | reverse complement strand
GGAGGGGTTGGGGTAGGTGAGGGCCAAAAGTCGCCCCGTCCCAACAGTTTCGTCGGGCGGGATGGCATCCGCCTTACGCGGACTTGATCTTGCGGTCGGGGAGCCAGGAAGGGGTTGCAAAGTCGAAATCGGCGAGTAAGCGAATCGGCGGACTTCGCCCATTCGTTTATTCGCTGATCAATTTTTCGAGTTACAAATACGCGAGCCGATTCGGGCCTCCAGCCCGGGTAAAACGCATACATCCGAAAGGCGGCTTGTCAAACTCGTTTCAGTTGGTAGTTGGCTACCCATAAACACGAGTGGTGGTGCCCCGTCTCGATATAATTCGATCGGAAGCCGTGCCTGCGATGTTTCGCTCGACGAACCAGTAGTTCAAATCTGGAGTAGCAGGAGCGCGTCTAAGCGTGAAGCAGGCCGTAGACCTTTTCAATGCCACCGACATTTAGTGCCCTGACGACGTGCCTGCCCCGCATGCAGGACAGGCAGCGCAAAAAGTACATGCCGGCGCCACGATTAGACGTGGCGCTACCTTTGGAGGGGATCATGGGGAAAAAGATCGGATGTCTAGTATTGCACGGGTACTCCTCTCACATTAGCTGTGTGGACGGGATCGCCCCGTACCTCGAGAAGGCAGGAATATCATATCGGATGCCATACCTGCGGGGCCACGGGACGAAACCCGAAGACCTGGAAGGCGTTCGCTGGCAGGATTGGCTGGAGGACGCCGAGTCTGCGTTGGATGACCTGTTACAGGAAACTCCGAAAGCATCTGTCGTGGGGCTTTCCATGGGCGGATTGCTGGCATTGCACTTAGCAGCACTTCACCCTGATGAAATCGCCGGAGTTGTCACCGTATCGGCTGCGCTCCGTTTGAAGAATCCGTTGGCTCCCGGCAATTTCCTCTCCTTCCTAGCGCCGGTGGTCACGAAACTGGTGAAATACTGGCCAAACAAAGCTCCTTACACCGACCCGAAAGCCGCTGCTACAGACAAGAGTTATCACCGGCTCCCTGCTGACAGCGTCATCACGTTTCTAGAGTACACTAAGGTCTTGGAGGCGCTGCTCCCGCGGGTGACCGTGCCAGCTCGCATACTTCAATCCAGAGCAGACAGCGTCGTGAAGCCCGAGAGTGCTCAAATCATCTACGACCGTATCTCGTCCGCCGACAAGAAGATCATATGGTTCGAAAGAAGCAACCACGAGATGATGCGAGACATAGAAAAAGATGCCGTTTTCGAGACGATCATGCGGTCGCTAGGCGAGTTTGGCGCCTGAAACCGTCTACCTGCAGGGCAATGCCACCGGCCACTGTCTAGAAGCATCCCTTACCCTTCCCCCATCTCCGCGACGGGGTCGACGAAGACAACGGGGCGGTCGCATAGGTTCCGCTAGCTGGGGGCCTGTAGGGCCCCCAGGATTTGCTTCGAATTCCCATCAGCGCTATTGCCTTTGCCGCTCCGCTCCCTTTGTGGTACAATTCCGCCGCGATTGTGCACGGGGGTATGAAATTCTGTGCGCAAATCCTGCCGACTGTGCGAAAGGTACGATATGAACTTAAAGGACTACATTGACATACTGAAAAGACGAGGATGGATCATCCTCGCTGCGGCTGTGCTCACCGCTATCGCAGCTTATGGCCTCAGCGGCCTCCAGAAGCCTCTCTACAGAGCCACTGTGAATATGAATGTAGAGCCTGCCCGGCCCGATTGGGGCCTCAGCAACACACTGAAAGACCTGATGCGGCTGTACGCGGCAAACATCACCACCGACAAGATGGCATCCAGGGTGATTTCCCATGAGCAACTGGATATGTCGCCGGATACATTCCGAAGCAAAATACACGTTAGCCCTGATGCAGCCACTTACACGATTCGCATAGATGCGGAGGACTCGGACCCAAAAGTTGCCATGCAACTTGCGCAGGCGACGGCAGAGGAATTCGAACTGGAACGCAGCGAGCGGAACAAGGACTTGGACAAGAGAGACCGCATTTACGTGACCATACGGGACAATGTACGATACGCCAGCAAGATCAGGCCAAAACCTAAAGTCAACATGGTGGCAGGCGGGGTGCTTGGCCTGATCATCGGATCTTTGATTGTATTCTTCATGGAGTGGGCAGAGACAGATATCCTACGCTCTCCGGAGGAGACAGAAAAAGCGCTGGGTGTTCCTATCCTTGGAGCCGTCCCGCCCCATGGAACTACCAGAATCTGAAAACGCCACATCGCCAGCTTCTGCTTCTTTCAGGCAGTCAAGTTGAAGCATGCCAAAGCCATACCCGGAGCGAGAAAATGACCAAAACCGAACTCATAGCCATATCACAACCCCGATCACCGGTTGCTGAAGCATACAGGACACTGAGGACGAACGTGGAGTTCGCCGGACGAGGTGCCCTCCACACATTGGAGGTTGCATCACCCGAACCGGACCCCGAGAAATCGCTGGCGATTGCAAACCTGGCGGCGGTCACCGCCCAGAGCGGGAAAAAAGTCATCTTGGTGGATGCAGACATGCGCAGGCCCAATCAGCACGAGATATTTGGGCTCCCCAACGACGAAGGGCTTTCCTCCTTGCTTCCCTCCGGATCAAATCTAAAGCCTGTATGGCAGGAATCCGGAGTGGACGGCCTGTGGGTGCTCACCAGCGGCCCCGAACTTCCCACAAATCCCGCAGACTTGATCGACTCCCCCAGGATGACAGAAGTCATAGAATTCCTGGAAGAACACGCCGACGCAGTGTTTTTCGACGTACCGCCTGTCATTGCAGTGGCGGATGCCGCCCTCCTGGCAGCAAAGGTCGATGGTGTGTTGTTAGCAGTACGTGCCGGGAAAACGAAACGAGAACAGGCCATGCAGGCAAAATCTTTCCTCGAAAAGGCCCAGGCAAACATCCTTGGGGCATTTCTCCTGGATTCTCCTGGGTCTGCAGGATTGAAAGGGTACTACTAATCTCTGCTGGGAGAACCATCACAGGCAGCAATCCGCGTATCCGGACCATGGAACACAACGCTCAACAGCACGAAAAATGCGCCCAGCGCTGCCCCAACAATCGCCGCTGGCATGTGCGCCATCTCCATACCCCAGTACAATTCCACCTGAAGCAGAGATAGTGTCAGCGCGTATATCCACCCAACACGCGAGAGCATGTTTCTCGGGGTACCCAGAGCCAACAACAGGGAAAACAGGAACAGTACGCCATAGCCCGCCATCCTGCCCATAACCACCGTCAATACCATGAATGCCAATATAGCAACAGCGTACAGGGTAGTCCGGTACAACCATAAGCTGAGGCGACTCTCTGGATGATCGAAAAGCCTGCACAGAGCGATTTGTGGAATTGCTGGCGACACCGCTAAAGCCGCAATGGCTACCACCGTCATGTCGTAACCCGTAACGAAGCCAGCCTGCGGGACGAGCGGCAGGAATTCCCACGCGAGGATGAAAGCCGTCAATGGAAGACAAAGCGCAGATATTCTCCCTGCCAGGTGCAACCGCCGGAACTCCCGGAACTCGCTTAGCGAAAACCATGTGGAGATCAGCAACATAGCCGTGACAAGGGAAAAGATCATGTCGATGACAGAGATTCCCACGGGCCAGGGGGCATCGCGAGGCACCCAGCCACAATAGGCCAGGAGCATCCCCACAACGGTCCCCCACACGGACACAATGCTTCTCTCACGACATGTGTTCATAGCTCAATTCTAACCGAATCCTGCGTGAACGCGCAATCCTGCCGCCGGCTTTCTGGCCTGCCAGGTGGATCCATACCCGCCTGGCGCCACAACGGTCAACATCGGCTTATGCCACAGAATGGGCTTCCACCGTAAGCCATTCAGATCCCTGATCCAGACGAAACACACCCGATCGCTTTCAACGGCTAGGCTCCGCCCAGCCGTATATAACATTACTTACATTTTAGTCATTACACCTACTCCCTCGTTTCACTGATTTGACAATCCGTAACTAACATATATAATGGGGACGGGGAAGTTGGAAACCTACTAGACGATGTTACACTCGGCGTCCTGTATCCTGCAGGGGGCGGAGTTTCTATCCCTCAGCAATGGAGGTGAACGATGCGTCGCTGGTACGTGATCTACACAAAACCACGCTCCGAGCGAGTAGTAGAACACGTCTTACGAGAGCGGGGAATAGAAAGTTTCCTACCTATGCTGCAGGTATGGAGGACCAGGAGGAGGCGGCTTGAGAATGAGCCGATGTTCCCTAACTACCTCTTCATGCGATGTGACCTCATGAACGGGGATTTCGCCAAAGTGCGTTGGGTGCCTGGTGCCAGGTACCTGGTTGGTTCCGATGGTGAAGGTCCTACGCCCGTCCCAGACGACTTGGTCGAGTACCTCAAAGAGCGAACGAACACCACCACGATGTACGACATGCACCACTGGGAGAAAGGAGACAGGGTGCGAATCATGGACGGCGCTTTCAAAGGGCTAGAGGCGGTGTTTGATGCCAGACTGCCCGGCTACGAACGCGCCCGAGTCTTCCTCAACATACTAGGGCGACTCACCCGCTGCGAAGTGCCGATCGAGTGGTTGGATGAACCTTGATGTGTACCCCCACGCGCCGGCTCATCCTGATTATCTCTGTCGCTCTGCTGGCTATGCTCTCTGGATGTTCCATCGTGGGAGAGTCGAAACCCACCCCGATCCCGGAGATGCTGATACCGACACCGCCGGAGGATACCCAGGCCATTCCCACACAGGCCAGGAGCCACGCCACGGGATTCCATATTCCGCCTCAGGTGGCCCTACCCAGGGACACCAGAAGCAGGTTCGGCTTTGGCGTGCCCCTGGGGCCAGTGAGCCAGTACGATACAACACCTTTGGGCGCGGGGTGGTACCTGGACTGGCAGGTAGAGGTAACGCCGGAGCATCCCGGCAAACTAAAGTTC
>WFSD01000258.1 GCA_015486235.1 Anaerolineae bacterium | reverse complement strand
TACGTCCTGCTGACGGGAGTATCTATCCTCTCGGATGCTCCACCGAGGCATAGATTTCCGGCTTCAACACCCCAATGTATGGCAAATTGCGGTAAAGCTCGTTGAAATCCAGACCATATCCTATCACAAACTTGTTCGGCACCTCAAACCCAACATAGTCGACGAACACCGGCACCTCTCGCCGCTCCCTTTTGTCCAGAAGCGTCACAATCCTCAGGCTGGCTGGCTGCCTGTGTTCCAGAATCTCCAAGAGATAAGAAAGTGTATGACCGGTATCTATGATGTCCTCTACGATGAGCACGTGTTTTCCCATAATGGGAGAATCCAGATCCTTCAATATCTTGACTACACCGGTGCTCTCCGTAACATCCCCATAGCTAGATGTCGCCATAAAATCTATTCTGTGGGGGATGGTCAGATGGCGCATCAGGTCGCTAAGGAAAATCACACTCCCTTTCAAGACAGCTATCAGCGTTATCTCCAGGTCCTCGTAGTCGGCGCTGATTTCTGCCCCAAGCTCAGCTACCCGCTCTGCCAGAGCATCCTCAGGGATCAATACCTCGGCGACATCGCCCTCGAGCTCCTGCATCGTTCCTCCTCGGCAAATGCCCACAGTGTTCAGAAACGTGTTGGGCTGGTGGAAACTCACCGACGACGATCGGAATCAGGCTATCAGCCACTCCCCATCGCGGATCAGGACATCGCCATCCACAACCAGGGTGGGCCGGGGCTGGACGAAATCCTCGTGCAGGTCCGCCTCCACCAGGCCCCCCATGTGAATATCGTCCCCGATGGCTATGTGAATGGTGCCCTTGATTTTCTCTGCTTCCAGGACATTGTCGGGCCTGTGAGCGTTGGGGTTAGTGCCGATGCCAAGCTCAGCCAGATTCCGCCGGGACTTGTAAGGCTCCTTCTGGTTTCCCGTCTGCAACACTGCGCGGAAATGATCGGCTACTTTGCCGTTGCCTTTTATTTCTACCACCTCCCCTTTGGAAAAGACAAAGGTGAGGTCTTCCTCGAGGCCGGGATACCATCCACCCGGAACGACCAGCACACCCTGACCAGTACCCTCGACAGGCACGATGTAAGTCTCGCCTGCTGGCAGGTTCCCAAACTTGCCTTTTGTGTTGTAAAGCCCGTCGTCCACCTGGCTTTTTCTGCCGGCAATACTGAACTCCAGGTCGGTTCCGTATGGTGTGGTAGCATGGACTGCGCTGGCAGAGCTAAGCCGAGATGCAAACAAGTGACAATCCTCTGATACCTGCATGTAGTCCACCATCATCGGGCCACCTTCTTCCAGCATACCTGCTTCGAATCCTGGCATGCTGGCAACGCGGGCGCCTGACTTCGTGGCATTCTGACGGGCGTTAGTGTGGGAAAGAGAGTAAGTGGTGATCGCCAGGATGACCTGAGGCTTCCTCATCAAAGCGGCCGTGCTGCCGTCCGGTTCCCTGCCGTGACTGCCGGTCACAGAGAAAGGGTGGAACACCACAGGGTTGTCTGGGAAAAGCTCTGCCGTTACCTCGGCCACCAGCCTGGCAAGCATTGCCCGCTCCGATACCGATGTAAGTATGTCCGCTGGCTTTTCCTGCCAGAATTTGCTCGTAGGAATGTCGGTCAGGACAAGGATATCTTCTCCGGGTTCCAATCCCATGTTGACGCGGAGCATGTTCTCCACGCCGGAAACGATTTTGCTTTTTTCAGGCCAGGACATTTGCACCTCCACTCAGGTCGTGCATCCGAGGGCTCCTCTGGCCCTCGTGCCGCACAAGAGAACCACCTGCCCACTGATGGGATTGAGCGGCTGTAGGGAATTATACACCACCGCGGCCAAACCCAAAAGCAGGAAAGGCACAGGGGATTTCGAAGTAAATCGGAAGCACGAAATCGCCTCAGGGGGCATTCTCGGCGCTTCTGAAGCGATCCGCTACTTGCCGTTGGGGTTGATGTAGAGCGATAACGGTTCTGGGGATTCCTGGGGGCCACCTGAGCAATCGTTGGCCTCCATCAACCCCAATGGTGAATTGTGATCCGCCCCAGGTGCGTCGAGAAAGTTCCTGGGGAGGCTTAGGGCTTCAATTTGCTCCGAAAGCTCACTCGAACATAGATGGGAGAAGGAAGGGGCTACGGCACCATGTTGGCTGCCAGAGCCGCCGAAGGTGGCTGGAATGAAGGATTTACAGACGAGCGCCGCATAGAGAAACGATATCAAATCGCATCCGCTCAGAAAGTAATCTGCCCTACAATATCCTGACCAGCTTGCCGATCAGGTTGCCTACGAACCCCTCCAACGCGACCTTCCTGGCAGTTTTCCCGTACCGAGAGATCAAAATGTTCCCGACCCCTTCGTCGCTTTTCTCGTATGCCAGACCGCGGATCAGAACCGCGGGTATCCCTTCTGCCGATTGTTTCATCATCAACGCCGCAGCAGCGCTGATCTCGTCCACGATGATATCCAAACCGCCAAATTTCGGCCTCCCGTACAGGTCCGGCGATCCGAACTCCCTGGAGATGGACATGATCCCGCTTGCTCCAACGGCAAAATCCATCGAGCCGAATTTCCCATTGGACAGGGTGAATTCCGTGTCGGTGATGACCACCGCTATGTCCACGCCGAACTTCCTCTCTAACCTTTCCCTGGTCTCCCTGGCTATCGAATCGAAATCGGCGGTGTTTACCACCGCGTAGCCCGAAGGTATGTTGGAGTAATCGAGCCCTGAATCTGTGGTGATGAACCCATTCTTGGTGATAGTGAAAAGTACAGCAGGTTCTGATTGAGCTGCTCGAGCGGCCAGTGCCGCATCCTTCCCAATCTCGCCTGTATGCTCCCCTATGAAGCTCGTCGGGGCGTAGAACAGCACTTTCCTGGCAGCATCCAGGATTATCTGCACTTCCGCAGGATCTTTGCCGGTGAGCTTTGCAACCGCTCTGGCGCGAAACTTTGGCCTGACGTCGGAGATTTTCACCATATCTCCTCTGGCTTTCAACACGTATTTGGAAGTTATGACCACTACATCGCCTTCTTGCAGCCCATATCCCTCCTTGTCCAGGCGTTCGGCGAGCACCTGGACAAGGTCGGTCGGAGAATCTATCACCGGGAGCGAAAGCGGGTAAAGCTCGATTTTGCTCATGCCTCACCTCACGAAGCCCATTGGACAGATGCAAGACCTGCAGGTCGCCCTACTTCCGGCGAGGATGCAATGGAAGAATCCTGTAAACAAGGCACTCCCGCCAAGCAACACCACTATCCAGGTGACAATCCCCAGCACTCGTATCCACCGTGGTTCAGTCCGTAGGCCCCTCTGCGGCATCTGTGCAAGCATCGCTCAGCAGAATGCACATTCATGTTATCACAATCACTCTTCCCCGGTCAATTGCCTTTTGCAGAGTTCACCCAGACCACCTCGTGCCGCGTGCTGAAGGCTTTTTCCCACTCAGGGCTCATCTCCAGGACGGAATCCAACGGCATGTTCGGAGGGATCAACACTGTGTCCACCCGCCACTTATCCAGCACAGATTCCCATCCAGGCCGAGCGCTTAC
>WFSD01000257.1 GCA_015486235.1 Anaerolineae bacterium | reverse complement strand
TTCAGGGGGAGTTCCTCCGGTTGGACCAGGCCATACTCCTCGTTGGAACCCACCACGAGAACCGTAACTCGGAGCGACAGGTCGTCCACCGCTGTGAGGACGTTGAGCAAAGTGTGGGTGTTAAGCTCGAATGTCCGCCATGGCATCTGCCACGAATGCCCGACATCTGCCTGTCCCGCCAGGTGGGCGACAACATCGGGCCTGATCTCGTCTATCAACTCCTCAGTTCGTGTTTTGTCCAATAGATCTACATGACGGAGTTGCACCCTGGCTTCCAGGTGACGCACCAAATCGCGCTTCCGATAGACCGTCCCGAAAACCTCAATCCCAGGCAAGGTCAACAGATAGTCCGCCAGGTGGCTTCCTGCAAATCCCCCCATGCCAGTTATCAAAACACGCACATGCAGCTCCTGTAAACGGCTTATCCTCACGTTCTCCCAATTATACCCTACCGGCTCGCAGGCGCAAAGTACAGATGAGCCTGTAAGCATCCTTTAACCGACGCCTCACATACTCCGGATAGCCAGACATCACTCCCTACGTGCAGAAATCCTCGAAATAGTTTATCATTGGCGAGGTGGCAAGGGTCATCTCTCCAGCAGTCGTTTGGCGGAAAAAGTATCGGAGCTGCTGGGGTAGCCAGAACGAAAACTTCCTGCGGAGCGTTCGCCTGACCAATGTTAGAGAACTCTCAGACTGCTGGAACACCAACCGAACACCCTTACACAGTCCTCGTCCCAGTTGGGCAGCAGAAAGACCTCCCTCTGCTGCTGGAAATTGCCCTGCCCGTGGCCAGGGAAGGTCGGCTGGTGCTGCTGCACATCAGGAAGCCATTCTCCGACGTCGGAAGTGACGGCTCTCGGGAATGGTTGAGGAAAGCGGCAGAAAAGCTGAGAGAATCCGGACAGTTGCCAGTGGATGTATTGGTGAAAACGGCACAGAACACCGCTGGCGCCATTCTGGAGACAGCCGAGGAACTCGATGCAGGCCTGCTGCTCATGGGATGGCACGGCAGTTCGATCCCTCGCACCCTAGACACCGTCATGTCCAACCCCCCCTGTGAAATGGCAGTCGTGCGCCTGGTGGAGAATTTCGCCCATCTGAGGAAGATATTGGTGCCAACCGCCGGCGGCCCTAACGCTACCCTGGCACTCCGCCTGGCACATTCCATCGCACGCTCTAACGACGGCGAAGTGACACTGACGACTATCGTTCCGCCGGACGCCGATGTAGCACAGCAGGAGATAGCGTCACGGGCCATCGACAGAACTTTGGGAGACCTGGCAGGCGATCCCCTGATAAAGACAGGGTTCGTGGAATCTTCGTCTGCCACGGCAGGGATTCTCCGCGAGGCAGCGAGAAGAAAATACAATGCTATCTTCATCGGTGCCTCCAGGGAAGGTATCGTCAACAGGGTGCTCTTTGGTGTCATACCGAAACGGGTAGCGCGGCAGGCAAACGTGCCGGTCGTGATCACCAAGCGCCCATTCCCACCCGCCATGACCCTCGCCAGACGTAGCTGGGACACATTGACAGGCCTGCTTCCGACACTACACGAAGAAGAAAAGGTCGCCGTCTACAAAGATATCCTGCAAGAAGCCCAGCCTGGCGTGAGTTTCTACATTATGATAACGCTGGCATCGCTGATCGCCAGCGTCGGCCTCCTGCAGAACAGCCCGGCGGTCATCATCGGGGCAATGCTCGTAGCGCCGCTGATGGCTGCTGTCATAGGAATTGGCCTCGGGCTCACACTGGGCGATGGAGCATTGTTCCGCAGATCCATGCAGGCATCGTTCCTGGGAGTCCTTCTGGCAGTTGGCACCGGCATTGTGACCGCTTTGCTGGTCCCGGGGAAGCAGGTAACCCCGGAGATATTGGCACGCACACAACCAAGCCTCCTGGATCTGATCGTAGCACTGGCATCAGGCGCCGCGGGGAGTTATGCTTTGTGCCGCAAGGAAGTCTCCGCCGCCCTTCCTGGAGTGGCAATAGCGGCTGCGTTAGTCCCTCCTCTTGCCACTGCCGGAATAACCCTGGCGATGACAGAGTGGGTGTTGGCAGGCGGGGCTCTGCTTCTCTACTTCACGAACGTGGTAGCGATCGTTACAATCGGCAGCGTTGTCTTCCTGCTTCTGGGGTTCAGGCCAGAACCCACAAGAGAGGAGCGCGTGCGCCTGTTCGGACGGGGGGCTACAGGGATGACAATATTGCTCATCCTGATGACAATTCTGCTCGGCATTCTGACGCAACGATCCGTCGCCAGGTCTTGGCTCCAGCACAAAGTGCGCGATGTCACGACCGTCGCTGTCGGGAGAATACCAGGAGCTACGCTGGAAAATGCGAAGATCGTGAAAGAAGGCGACAACGGGGTGATACACCTCCAGGTGACGGTAAGCGCCACCAGGAAAATCAGGTATGACGAGACGCTGAGGCTTCAAGAGGAAATCGCCACGGGCCTGCAGCGCCCGGTACGATTGACGTTGCGGGTAATCCCTATCACCGATTTGAACCCGTTCATCCCTCCCACTTTCACCCCAACGCCCACGGCAACACCGACGCAGGCCCCTACCTCTACCCCCACTCCATCACCGACACCGACGGCCACCGCAACCCCGCTCCCAACCGAGACGCCAACCATGACACCCTCACCCACAATCATGCCCACGCCAACCATGACCCCAACGCCTGTGCCCACTATCACGCCAACACCAACCCCCATTATCGCTACTGTGTCCAGCACCGGAGGGAAGGGGCTGCGCTTGCACTGGACCCCGGCAGGACCAGTAGCAGGTGCGCTTCTAGAAGGAACTCAGGTCGAGGTAATTGGAGGCCCCGTAGAGAAAGAAGGTACGCGATGGGTGCGGGTTCGCGACATCCAGGGAAGGGTTGGCTGGGTGGCATCGGAATATCTGTCGACACGGTAGAAATGAAGCATTCACTATCCGGCCAGAGCATCCGAAGCAAATCCCGGGTGCGAAGGGATTGCGGTCGCCGCTCTCGGCGCCGACCAGAGCGTTGCCTGCGCCGAGAGCGCTCTTTTGACGTAGGTGCGTTCTGAGCGAGACGACGCTCTGTTCGGCGGGCGTTAGCCCGCCTCGAGAGCCGGATTTATCCGGTGGAGAATAAACAGCAATACGCTTGTCAATGATCCATCTGTACGCAATTTGTTTCTTAGTAGGAGCGTCAGCGACGAAGAATCTTGAACGACTCTCTTTCCAAACACTCCTGGACTGTCCAAGGCGTTGCAAGATTCTTCGCCTAGGCATCGGGTTCAGTGGTACTGAGCCCTTACTGCCTCGGCTCAGAATGACATGAAGGCGTGTTCTCGTGAGAAAGGGTCGTAAGGCATGGCGTGTCTGAACTCATGTCTGAAGTCCAGCAAAATGTCTCTTGACAAAGCCAGGGATGGGGAGTATACTCGAATCAATCTGCTGAACCTGAGGGAACGGGAGCCGTGTACAAAACCAAACAACCTGAGACAAACCAAACGGAGATCTTGCAGGACACTGAGGCTTCACGCTGCCTTGGTGTCCTTTTTGCTTTCTATTGTAATTGGACTTTTGACAAAGCGGAAACGGAGCTTCCTGAGGCTTCACGCCTGGCACATGACTGGGAAGAAAGGATACATCTTACGATTCGGCTTCGCCCGACTACAAGATGTACGATCCCTCCCTTCCTGCCTTCAAGGCGAAAAACTCAGCCCGGCAGGGCAACCCGATCGTCAAAAGTCCAAATTGTAACCAAAGCCGAAAGAAAAGGGGGCAATGAATGGATTCAGGGATGGTCGGGAAAATCTTGAAAGCATCTCAGTACGCTACTGAGCCAGAGAGAATCCGGTTCGAATCATTCAAGGTAACCTTCCACGGCAAGCACGATTCTCACACAGTTACATACGATCACGGGAAATGGCACTGCACCTGCGACTTTTTTAGACAAAGAGGTGTTTGCAGCCATACCATGGCGCTGGAGAAAATACTGGGGGTAATGCTGAGCGAAGGGTCCACCCAGGAAACTGCAACTGAGGGCGTCGCCGTCGCCCCGTAGGATTTTCGAAGGCCGACGGGAAAGGCGGCCTGGGAAGGCATGGGCCGCCTGTTTTTCTGTATGCGGGGCTGAGGTAACAGGGGCACATCTCAGCATTTGGGGTTAGAATCATGCACAAAAAGGCTTTGCTGTGGGTCGGAATTCTAATCAGCGCTTTGTTCTTGTACAAAGCATTTCAGGGACTGCACCTGCAGACAGTCTACCACGCTCTCCTGCACGCCAATTACTGGTGGATTGTGCCCGGCGTGGCGGTGTACTTCGTGGCAGTACTCCTCCGTACCTGGCGGTGGCACTACTTGCTCCGGCGGATAAAGCTGATAAGTGTTCCCGACCTTTTCCCAGTAGTCACCATTGGCTACATGGGGAACAACATATACGTCGCCAGGGCCGGAGAATTGCTGCGGGCGTACGTACTGAAAAGAAAAGAGGGCGTTAGCATCAGCGCCAGCCTCGCCACCATCATCGTGGAGAGAATATTCGACGGATTGGTGATGCTACTCTTCGTCTTCGTTACCCTCCCCTTCGTGCCAATGCCAGGCAACCTGCAGAACATCGTGGTGCTGGCAAGCATGTTTTTCTTCGGTGCCCTTTTGGTGTTTCTGGTGATCGCAGCATCGCCCGACAAAGTCCAGAAATGGTACGAGTCACTGGTACTTCCCAGATTGCCAGAGCGGATGGGCGAAAGCGTAGGGGGTCTCGTAGAGCGTTTTCTCACCGGGCTCCATGCCCTCCGCAGCCCAGCCGACCTCCTGATGGTATTCTTCACATCGATATTGGTCTGGCTTGCTGAAACCGTAAAATACTGGCTGGTGATGCATGCTTTTCCGTTCCACGTGCCGTTTTACGTCTTGATGCTGATGAATGGGATCGTGAACTTGGCGACGACCATACCCTCCTCACCTGGGTATGTAGGCACTTTCGACCTGCCCGGCATAGAAGTGCTGACTGCATTTGGCATAGGGCGTGCGCTGGCGACAGCCTATACGCTTGTGCTCCACGCCGCCCTTTGGTTGCCGATCACCCTGCTGGGAGCTTATTACATGTGGCGGGAACAGCTTTCCTGGAACAAGGTTCAGAAGGAAATGGCTGAGGAGAGCAAGTCCGGCGGAGAAATTGTCAGCACAGAATAGACAGGCTATAATTGGAAGAAATCGCCCGGTCGAACAGCGCGGATCTTTCACCACGGTCAAACTAACTTCGGGGGTCGTAGATCATGAAACAAATTACCATCATCGGTACGGGGTACGTAGGGCTGGTTACCGGCACTTGCTTTGCCGACCTGGGAAACCAGGTTACATGCCTGGATATCGACGAGGAGAAAATCAGAATCCTGAACTCCAACGACGTGCCCATCTACGAGCCAGGGCTCAGGGAGATGATCTCCCGGAACGTGAAGGCCGGTAGGCTTTCCTTCACCTCTTCCTACGAGGAGAGTCTCAAAGACGCCGAATATGTGTTCATAGCTGTCGGCACCCCGTCCGGTGTGGATGGTGAGGCAGACCTTCGATATGTGCGCATGGCGGCAGAAAGCATCGCCGACGTGTTGGATCATCCGTTGATCATTGTGAACAAGAGCACCGTGCCTGTGGGCACTGGCGACTGGGTAGCTGACATCATCAGAAAGCGGCAGGAGGGGAATGTACCGTTTTCCGTGGTATCCAATCCGGAGTTCCTGCGGGAAGGCAACGCCATCAACGATTTCTTGAACCCGGATCGGGTCGTCCTCGGCTCCCTGGATAGAGAAGCAGCAGAAAAAGTGGCTCAGCTTTACCTGCCCCTGCGTGCCCCCATCGTCATTACCGATCTCAGAACAGCGGAAATGATCAAATACGCATCCAACGCTTTTCTGGCAGCCCGGATTTCTTTCATCAACGAAATCGCCTCCATTTGTGAGAAGCTTGGGGCTGACGTGAAAGAGGTAGCTGCCGGGATGGGATACGACAAGCGGATTGGCCACTATTTCCTGGATGCAGGGCTGGGTTACGGTGGATCGTGCTTCCCGAAGGACGTGAAAGCCCTGGAATACATGGCCTTGATCCATGGCGCACACCCCCAACTCCTGCGAGCGGTCATGGAGATCAACCGCGACCAGCGGCGGCAGACCGTCCACAAGCTGCGAGAACTGCTAGGCGGAAACCTGGATGGCAAAGTCGTCGGCCTCCTCGGGCTTTCTTTCAAGCCAAACACCGACGACATGCGGGAGGCCCCATCCGTGGAGTTGGCCCACCTCCTCGCCCATGAGGGTGCCATTGTCAAAGGGTACGATCCGGTAGCAGAGCATGTCGCCCAAAAAGTGCTGCCGGAATTGCAGCTTTCTTCGTCACCATATGATCTGGCGGAGGGGTGCGATGCACTGGTAGTCGTCACGGAATGGAACGAGTTCAAGAACCTTGACATGACCAGAATCAAAGAGGTGATGAAACAGCCTCCAGTGCTGATAGACGGCAGGAATATCTACGTACCTGAAGAGATGAAACAGCTTGGGTTCGTGTACCGCGGCATAGGTCGCGGTTACTGAGCGCATACACGGGCAACGAGCGGCACCTGCCTTATTCCGGGTGCAGCTGCCTGCTGTCCACAGAGAGTCGTGAAGTCTAGATGCGGTTGATCGCCGGCTGGTCCAAAGCTACCTCTCGTAGCTACATCTGGGTAATCGTGCTACTGCATCTCGTGGTGGGCACGGCTTACAGTGCATTGATCCCAGCATGGGAAGCACCGGACGAGCCTGCCCATGCCGACTACGTATTCTTCATAGAGCGCTACCAAGCCATGCCATCTCTTGAAGGAATGCCTGCGTCAGAGCTGACAGGGAAAGAGTTCTCACAACCCCCTCTCTACTACTTCCTAAGCGCTATCCCAGTAGCTCTACTCAGAACCGGTACGAGCCACACTCTTGTGAAAAACCCTTACATCTGGTCCGGCGGAGGTGTCAACTACGTAGTGCACGATCCGGAGAAGGAAGCATTCCCATGGCATGGGACGACCCTTTCACTTCACCTGATACGACTGGTTTCCGTGCTGATCAGCAGCTTTGGGGTACTCATCACTTACATGCTGGGGAAAGCACTGTGGGACGATGAATGGCTGGCGTTGCTGGCGGCTGCACTTTACGCTTTCTGGCCGGAATTCCTGTTCATGGGAAGTGTAGTCAACAACGATGTGCTCATCGCCGTAATGGGAAGCTGTGTGTCACTGCTTGCCATACGTGTTCTCAAAGGAGCACCACACAGGGAAGGCCTGTGGCTTCTGTGGGGTGTAACGTTGATCTCGTTCTTTGTAAAATATCTCGCTTTGGCCTTTGTGCCTTTCGTGGCTGTCGTTTCGGTAGCTGCCGTGACGACGAACCGAGACTTCTGGAAACCCCACTGGCGCTCCCTGACAGTGTTGAGCGGCATACTTCTGCTGACCCTGACATCCTGGTTTGCATACAACCTGAAGACCACAGGGGTACTGGTGCCGAGGGATCCCTACGCTTTGTTGCTCCTCATGAAAAAACTCCGAGATCCAGGCCAATTCGCTGCCATGATTGCCCTGATCCCAAAGGCAACCTTGCACGGACTTTACTCTTTCTGGGGTGTGTTCGGGTGGTGCAGCGTGCCCGCACCACAGTGGACCGTCTGGTTTGGTTCCTCTCTGGCAATCATCGGCGCAGC
>WFSD01000256.1 GCA_015486235.1 Anaerolineae bacterium | reverse complement strand
GAGGGCAATCTCGTGCTGCACAGCCAAGAGGGGGAGCCGGTCAGAGTATCTCTGCCAAGTCAGCATGTCGCTACCAAGTGAGAAGGGGCCACCACCAACCAGATGACGGCCTTCTCGCATGTTCAGTCTCTCTTCAGAGGAAGGAATGGAACTATCCTGCCGGTAAGTTTGTACGTCGGCATAGTCTGAAGCCAGGCCTCTCCCGGCCAGTGGAGAGTGGCAAGGAAAAGCCCCTCCCCACCGAAGAGCACATTGCTCAACCCTTTGACCATGCGCACATCGTATGACAGATGGTTGGAACATGACCGCGTGACCGGCATCGACCTGCAATTCCTCCCCGCTCGCCAGTTCCATCTCGACGATGTCTCCGTCGAATTCGAGGAAAGCTATGCCAGGTCTGTCCACCTTCTCCATGATGAATCCCTCTCCGCCAAAAAAGCCCGCACCGATCCGACGGTTGAAATGAATGTCAGGGTTCACGCTCTTCTCCGCGCACATGAACCCATCTTCCTGTACGATGACACTCTCTCCAGACGCCAAGATGCACATCCACGACCCTGCCAGGGGACTCGCTCTACGTTCCAGGGGATTGTTGTATCTCCTCGAAGGGTAGTGACGAGAAAATCGAGCTGGAAGAACACCCCGATTGTCAAGAACCCAATGACAAATAAGGCTGAGAAATAGATTCTCCCGTGAGATTCTGTACCATCCCTGGTTCTTTATTGTCTCCCTTCTCCGACATCGAGGGGGTGAAAAGAGAATCGCCGAAATTCGAACGCTTCCATGGAATACTGAGAAGAGCCGGGTTGTTGCTATGGAGCATCATGCCAGAGCGAAACCAGTCAACTTGTCCATGCTCCCCTACTCTGCTATCATATGTATCGGACTTTTGACGAACCAGGAATACAGGAATTGGTTGACGCTCTCGATCCGATAGTAATCAGGCCAGTTCGGGGAAAGCCTAGGTCAGCTGAAACAGAGGGTGTTGTAGCTGCTTTTTGCCCTCCCCTATTACCCCAGCCGCCTTCGGCGACTCGCGGTACCCCTTCCTTTCCCCCATGGAATGAGGTAGGGCGCAGCGGCACTGTGCTCTTGAGGGTAGATAAGGACAAAGCACGCGCACAACTATGCTATCGGGCTTTCTGATTGCTCAGCAGGCCGATATTTGCCTTGGCTGCAACCAATCTGTGGAGTGTTCAAGAGAGTAAACCCGTTCTCGGCCAGGAATGAACCATTTTATCAAAGTCCAGACATGTATCGGGAATGCAATAATTACCGAGTACGGGGCTTTTGCAAAGTCTGCTCCTACTGCAAAGGGCAACCTTTTACCCCACAACCGAGGGTGTGTAGAGTCTGCTTGTGATGAAAGGATGGCTAATGGCTCTAACGAGTTCTACTGCCGTAAGCATCAGCCCAAAGACGATTGAGGAACGATTGCGCCGGATTTTCCACCCATCTGCCACATCTACTCTCATCCTGGCAGCCATAGTCATTGGGATTCTCACAGGCTACATGGCGGTAATCTTCATATGGCTGATAGGGTACATAGAGCACGTTTCTTTCGATATCGTTGTCCCGTTTCTCAATGCTCACGGCTTCAGGGAAACTGCCATCATCTGGATACCGGCAGCGGGCTCGCTGGTCTCAGGCCCTCTCATCACTTTTTTCGCTCAAGAAGCAAAAGGACACGGCGTACCCGAGGTGATGATGGCGCTTGCTATCAACAGAGGCAGAATGCGCCCGATAGTGGCGGTGGTGAAAGCAGCGGCTTCCAGTGTGTGCATTGGGACTGGAGGATCCGCTGGACGTGAGGGACCGATAGTTCAGATTGGTGCAGTGCTGGGGTCGCTTGCCGGGCAGATCGCCAGGATGTCAGATGAGGAGACAGGCACTCTCGTTGCCTGCGGCGCAGGGGCAGGAATAGCTGCCGTTTTTAACGCGCCGATTGCGGGTGCGATGTTCGCCATGGAGGTGATAGCCGGGAAATTCTCGACTTTTTCCTTCGGCAATGTGGTCATTGCAGCGGTCAGCGCCAGCATCGTCGCGAGGCACTACCTGGGAGCCGCTCCGGCATTCGTGGTCCCAGCATACACTCTGAGATCACCTCAAGAGCTCCTGCTCTACGCCTTCCTGGGCATAATCGCCGCTTTTGTAGCCTATGCCTTCGTCCAGGCGCTCTATTTCGCCGAGGACCTCTTCGATGGGTGGAAATTCCCAGATTTCCTGAAGCCAGCCGTTGGCGGGCTGATGTTGGGCACTGTGGCATATTTCTCGCCATACGTTCTGGGAACGGGGCTTTCGTGGATTGAGAATGCCCTGGAGGGGGGGCTGGCATGGAAGCTCATGTTGGCCGCTATACTCGTCAAGATACTCGGCACATCTCTTACCCTCGGATCTGGGAACTCAGGCGGCATATTCTCGCCGTCGCTTTTCATGGGTGCCATGCTCGGAGGCGCTTTTGGATATGCGGTCAATATTCTGTGGCCCACCACGACTGCACCTCAAGGGGCGTACGCTCTGGCCGGCATGGGAGCCCTCTTCGCCGGAGACGCTGGCGCGCCTCTCACGTCGATTTTGATGGTGTTCGAGATGTCTGGCGACTACCGGATGATTCTCCCCCTCATGGCAGCCACCGCCACAAGTGTTGTCACGTATGGGCTGCTGAGCTCCGAGAGCATTTACACTCTAAAATTGGTGCGCAAGGGAATCTATCTGCAGAAGGCTACCGAGATAGACGTGATGCAGGGAGTAGCCGTTCGGGAGGTTATGACCACCAATCTAAATGCCGTGCCTCCCGATATGCCCCTTTCTGAACTGGAACATCTTTTCCACACCACCTATCATCACGGATTCCCGGTTGTGGATGGAGATGGAAAGTTCATAGGACTTGTTACCCTGAAAGACTTGCTAGAGGCTAAAAAGCGGGGAATATTTGCCCGGCATACAGTAGGCGAGATAGCCAATACCAGCCCCTCGTTGGTTTACCCGGATGAACCAGTGTGGCATGCCTTGAAGTTAATGGGGATGAAAGACGTCGGACGTATCCCGGTGGTCGCACGCGACGATCCATCGCACCTGCTTGGGATGCTCAGGCGGGTGGATGTGATACGAGCGTATCAACGTGGTATCCAGAAACGCCTGGAATCCCACACCAAAGAGGACAGGATGCAACTCGCGCACCTGACCGGCTTGGAAGTGAGGGAGTTCGTGGTACAGCCTGGGGCGCCTGTTGTCGGCAAGCCAAT
>WFSD01000255.1 GCA_015486235.1 Anaerolineae bacterium | reverse complement strand
GCCAGCCATGCCAGCGCTGGAGCCAGCAGAAACGCGGGGAGCATCCATGGGTCTCGGTGGATGCCTCCCAGGTACCAGAAATGGTCTCCTGCCAGCAGCGACCGAAAATCCTCGATCCTTACCGCCAGGTTGTGCAGATATGCCGCGTTGTGGACGCCATAGTACGAGTCGAGCAGATGCCTGGCGAAATGTTTCAGCGTTCCGCCGGTCTGCAGGTTGAACAGTATGAAAGGCCAAAGGCCAAAGAAAAAAGCCGCAACGCCGCCGAGCAGGTCTTTCCTCGAAGGTGGGCAATGTATGGGACGAAACCGCCATGCAAAAGCCGCCAGCACCGCAGTCCCAAGCAAGGGCCATACGAAAAGGAATTTTGCGTAAGTCCCCAGCCCGGCCAGGAATGCTGCCAGGAACAGGTCCTGCCTTCCCCCACGTGTCCACCAGCGCCAAAAGCACCAAAGGAATGCCATCAAGATCGGTGTGGTGATGGATGTGACGAAAATCCCCTGCCTCGTCCAGAAGACGAAAGACGGCTGTACAGCCAGAAAGAACGCCGTCACCACGCCTGCTTCCCTTCCTGCCCATTCGGAAGCCAGCCGGTATGCGAAATAAATCGCTATCAGCCCGCCGACTATCGGCATCATTCGCATCGATGGAACGCCTATGCCGCCGATCAGGAAAAATGGGATGACCAGATACGTGTTGAGAGAACCTATGTAGTCCACCGACATTATGGGGAAGAGGTGCCCTGCCAGACGTATCCCGGCCCCGCGGTAGGCGGTCACGGGGAGGTTGCGGAGCATCTGGATGGAGGGGACGACCTCCACCGCTTCGTCGTAATGAGGGCCTGGCAGGCCCAGCTGGTAGACCGCCAGGATTAGGAAAATGGCCCAGGCAGCGCCCAGAAAAGGGAATGCGAAGCAATTTCTGGAGGCCCTACAGGCCCTCAGAAGCCCCCCTGAACTGTCGTCGGTCTCCATCAACCCGGGGGTCGAGCCGTGATCTACCCCAGATACCTCGAAGAGGCTCCTGAAACGGCTTTGGGCTTTCGATTTGCTTCGAAATCCCGGAAAGATCGATGTGGATTTTCGAGGACTCACTGTACCACCAGCTCCACTTCCGACACCAGGCTTTGATAATTCCAGCCGGACGCGTAAATCCTGATGCTCTGGATATGAGCAGGGCGGATATTCTCCTTCTCCAGAAGCTTCACCAGGTTCTCAGACTCATATGGGTACCAGGCAAATGGGAGAATTTTCTCGCCGTTGGTGGTGGGCCAGTCGTCCTCCGGATCGCGGTAGTAGAATCCGTGGTACCAACTATGGTCGTGTCCGTACACGTCGCTGAAATTGATTTGGATCATCACCGGATACTCGGAGCCGAGCATCCCCCCGCCTGCCAGACTTTGCTGCTTTAGCATCACGTCCATGCGTATCCGCATTTCCTCATAATCCTGCACATCCACGTTTAGACTCTGGATGATGCTGATCTCCGTGTGCTGTTTGTCCTTCCCACGGCGGGAGAAGAACAGAGCTCTGCGGCGCCCAACGGCGATGATTCTGGCATCCGGTGGGTTTTCCTTCGGCGGGAAGACTTTCTTGATCTGCCATCCGACAGGGAGCGGCTCCGAGAAATCCCCATTGCGGATCAGGTTCTCCGCCGCTGGCTTCAGGGAGAGGCCAGACCCATCGGCGCTGATCTCCACTCGCTCATTGCTCGCTGCCAGAACGCCTTTTCCCCTTCCGAAAACCCGCGCTACGCCCAGGCGGACCAGAACTGTCGTTCCATCCCCATCCGCGCTGATGGAATAGCTTCCCTCATCGAGCTCCGCGCGCCCCTGGGGCGTGTACACCACCGTCTCGACAGGCCGAGATGCCGGCGCGTGCTCCACAGTGGTGCGCATCCGGCCGGATACCAAGCGGAGTATGAACTGATCGGGGTCTTTGCTTCTCCCAAAGCGCGGTTTGCGAGCTTTTTCCACCACCAGGGTCGCGTTGTTGTAGAGGAGCACTGTCACTTTCTTCTCGCCATGGACTCCTCCAGGGTACACCAGGACCGCCTCTGATATCTCATCGGTCCTGATGGCACTGCCCTCACTCACCCCTGGGCGTACGCCGGTAACGCCTACAGGATTTTTGTCTCCCAGTGGGCCAACCAGGACTGTACCACGGATGACCCTCAGCTCCGGCGGTTCGACCACCGTCGAGTGATAAACATAATTGTAAATGCTCCAAGGGATCGCTACGGCCATAGCGCAAAAAATCAGGAACGATGCAAGCATGACCATCCATGCCACTCGTTCCGGATTCTTGTGGTGCCACTTTTGCTTTGCCGCCGGTTGAGTGAGCCCCATGATTTCTCCAATTTTCGAATCTGGACTCTGGCGAATTTTACCTCGAACGCGGATTCACGCAGATTCTCTCCGATAATGGGATTTCGAAGCAAATCCTGGGGACCCCAGGATTTCCCCTGGGACATCTTCAGAATCCATCGACCCCAAGCGATGGGGCGCGTCATGCTTCAGTCACGCCGAAAGAGCTCCAGTAACGGTCATAGGCCTTCGATTTGCCTCGAAGGCCCATAACAGACTTTATCGAAAATACAGGATACGGGCGTGGAGGCAAGAACATCGCGGCGGTGAGGAAGAAGTGACCTGCCCCTCCGCCAATTCCCCCGCCTCAGTACCGAACCTCGAATCCCTTGTACTGGCCCGTGGCCTGGCTCCACCGGATGTGTGCTTCTTTCGGCCGGTAGCCATTACCCACACTCCTGATTGTCTCCAGGAATTTTTCCAGCACCTCCCTGGGGCCCTCGGCTATCACATAAACCCTGTTGCCTTCTTCCAGCCTGACGATGCCGTTTACCGTCATAGACCTGCCCAGGTCTCGGACGAACCACTGAAATTTCTCCCCGCCTTTTATCTCTTCCAAGTCCAAATGCAACCGGACAATCTCCCACCCGTCTAGCGCCTTGAGTGAGTTCCTACGAACACGGGGCGTCATTGTCCCTATTATATTTTCTGCCACTTTGCGTCCCTCTCGCATTACCAGGATACAGGTACGAGTTTCGAGCGACCGTACCTGTCTTTGAACCGCAGATATTTGAACTTCTTGCCGTACTCGTAGAGCTGCCGGGTGACTTCCACATCCTGCTGGCAGTAATCCAGCAGCTTCTCTATCTCTCCTTGCCGATACCACCTGACTGCCATGAGGCCGTCGGCAGATTTCTTGGTCCCCAAGGTGGCCTGCGCCAGCACATCCAATCCCACGCGGAACCCGAGTCGCCTGTAAACCTCATCCAGCATGTCCAGAGTTGGGATGGTTCGTAGAGGAAACCCCGTGTATGCCTGCAGCACCTCGTAGTCGAAGCTGATCACATTGAAACCAACCACCAGGTCGGCGCTCCGGAGCTCTTCCACCAATGCTTTGACATCTTTCTCCAGGTATCGACGAAACTTCCCATCGGTTGTGTTGTACGTGACCGCCCCGGACAATCCGAGTTTCCTCACATGCTGGTGCCCTCCGACCTCCCGCAACAAGCGTTTTGTCTCCAGATCGAACACCACCGTGGTTTGTCCATCTGACATCTGCGTACCTCGTTCGTTACCAGTTTCCGTTCTATGTCTTTCCGTGGTCCGTCCCGGCACTCCCAACTCAGATAACACGCCCTCGTCTCATCTGAGCAAGCTCAACAACACCGTCAGCGTCACGATGCTCGTCAGGGTAGTGACCAGTACGGCTCCTGCTGCAAAAACGGGCTCGGCATCGTACTCGCTGGTCAGGATCGTAGTGTACACCGCCGTGGGCATGCTGGCATCCACCACCCCGACTTTCCACGCAAGCCCCGAAAGGCCCAACAGAGTTGCCAGTGCCATCCCCACCACAGGACCTATGCCCATGCGGGTGATGGTGAGAGCGCCCAGCGCTTTCCAGTCTCGGTCCAGCTTCACCCTGGTGAGCTGAACTCCCAGAAGCACAAGCATGGCCGGCACCGCCCCGCCACCTGCCAGGTTCACAGCCTTGAGAACCGGCCCCGGCATCTCCCAGCCTTGCCAGTGCATCAATGCCCCAAGCAGAGCTGCGTACAAAACAGGTGCGTTTAACATGCTCTTCAGCGCCCTGCGGGACGATTCCCTGCCTCGGGCTGCGATGAACACCCCCAAAGAATTGGAAAGAATCGAGTTGGTAAGGTAGAAAAGGACTGCCCACTGCAGGCCGGCCTCTCCGAACGCGAACAGCGCCAGCGGGAGTCCGTAGTTCCCGCTGTTGACCAGGAATCCTGCCAACGAAAACGCGCTGGCAAGTGCCCTGGAGAATCCCAGGATTCTGGCTACCGCCACGGCGATGGCCAGCATGGAGGCAGCGTAAAGCAGGGAAAATCCCAGCATCTGCCATATTCCCCTGGAGTCCACGTTCAGCCCGTAAATGCTGGAAAAGACGAGCGCTGGCCCCAGGATGTAAAAAATCACTCTGGACAATGCCGCCGGGGATACGTCCATGAACCAGGCGAGCAAAACCCCAGAGCCCGCCACGATGAGAATAGGCGTGATGACCTGCCAGAATACCCTCACGGTGGCAGCCATAGGCTGTCACATCCCCATCCAGTCCCACTCAGATGCGGAACCCCATTCGCCTGACTCCTCCTCGTAGGGAGGCAAGTCCTCGTCCTCGTCAAAGACCGGCGGTATCTCCAAATCCTCATCCATCAGGGAGAAGGAAAGCTCTTCGAGAGCATCGGCGGCTGCTTCGCTCATTGCATCGTCTCCTCCTTCCTTCAGCGCCTGGAGCACATTGGCCGCTTCAGGGGCGTGAATGTGCCCCAGCGCCCACACCGCTGCTTCCCGCACTTCAGCATCCTCGTCTGCTGTTAGATCCACCAGACGGGAAAAGGCATGCCTCAGTTCCAGTTCGCCGCAGGCAATAGCTGCTTCGTACCTCATTTCAGGGGATGGGCTGTGAAGTTCCCGCATCACGTATCCCTGCCATCGGCGGCTGGCGTTCCTGCCCATGGCGAAAATAGCGCTGACCCGCATTTTTTCCTCCGGCGCGTAGTACGCATCCTCGATAATCTCCAGTATTTCCGGATCGCCGGAGTACGCTATTGCCTCGATGGCCCTCCTGCGTACTTCCACAGTCTCCCCGTGAGACCCAATGCAAGAAAAGAGCGCCTGCCTGATCGGGGCAGCCTCGGCATCACTGATTTCCTCCATCTCGTGCAGCAGGATAAAACGCCCCAGGGACGTGGCGGCGGCCGCCCTTACGCTTTCGCTTTCGTCCATCTGTAGCATCCTGATCAATATTGGCGGCAGGTCTCGCCTCTCGTCTTCCCAGAGCCCTTCTATTGCAGACCGTCGGACCTCCGGATCGGCATCGTGGAGGAGCCACCGGAAGATGCGCCGGAAATCCAGTTCGATCTGATTCTCCGCCATCTCCACCATGGCCTGTACCAACGCCTGCCGTCTGTGCTCTTCCATCAGCCCCCAGGCATCCCTGAATTCCTCCATCTCCTTATTGCTGAGGTCTGAGAGACTGTAAAGAGTACCCAACGGCAGCTTATCTATATCGCTGGCTATCAACCTCTCCAGCATGTATCTCAATTCTTCCACTAACATTCGCAGAGCACTGCCTTTCTCAATCACCAGGTTTGTCGCAGCCTGCCCTATGTCTTGCAGCTGCATGTCCGGAACTCCCCCCGAACACTCCCAGAATTATACCACGCAGATGCGCCGCCAAGAAATTGACCGGTGCATGGGGAGTGCGAAGCAAATCCTGTAGGCTACAGGCCCCCAGAACCGTTGTCGGCATCCATCAACCCCAACTCGGATCCAATGCCGTTCCAACGTCAGCCCAACAGGTCTGAACTCATGCCTGAACCCCCAGAACAGATAGCTTGACAAGGGACAACAGATGTGACATACTTTGCGCATGAAAGAAGAAGGGGTAGATGGATTCCTGATCCGTCCCCGATATTGTTTGGCCTCCGCGCGGCAAAGTGGCCGTTTGGAAAGCCTCTGGTAAGAGATGTACGGTATCTTTTCAGAAAAGACACTGAGACTTACGAAGTCCAGTCTGTCCAATTATGGGATAACGGTACTGCAAAAGCTCCAAAGCAAAAACCAAGGGAGGAAAAGCCAAAATGGCAAAGAAGTGGGTCTATTTATTCAAAGAAGTCGACGAGACAGAAAAGTACGCCGGAAGCTGGGATGGCGTGCGGGGTTTGCTGGGAGGCAAGGGCGCCGGACTCGCCGATATGACCAGGGCCGGCCTGCCGGTACCGCCAGGATTCACTATCACCACCGAGGCATGCAACGCATACCTGGAATCCGGCGGAAAGTTTCCCGATGGGATGTGGGATCAGGCACTGGAAGCGCTGGAGGATGTGGAGAAACAAACCGGCAAGAAATTCGGCGATCCCCAGAACCCTTTGCTGGTCTCCGTCCGTTCTGGCGCCAAGTTCTCCATGCCGGGTATGATGGATACCGTCCTCAATGTCGGGCTGAACGACGAAACCGTCAAGGCGATGGTAAGCCTGACCGGCAACGAGCGATTCGCGTGGGACGCATACCGCCGCTTGATCCAGATGTTCGGCTCCATCGTCATGGGCATTCCGGATGAGGCATTCTCCGAAGTCATGGAGGATCTCAAGAAAGAGAGAGGAGCCAGGCTGGATACCGACCTGACCGCCGACGACCTGAAAGAGCTGGTGAGGCGGTTCGAGAAAGTTTACAAGAAGCATACCGGCTCCGATTTCCCCCAGGATCCGATGGGACAGCTCCAGCTCGCCATCGAGGCGGTCTTCAAATCCTGGAACAGCAATCGCGCTATCGCTTACAGGAACGTCGCCGGAATCCCCCACGACCTGGGTACCGCTGTCAACGTGGTGACCATGGTCTTTGGCAACATGGGGAACGACAGCGCTACCGGCGTGGCCTTTACCCGCGATCCCTCCACCGGCGAGAAGAAATTCTGGGGCGAATATCTGGTCAACGCCCAGGGTGAGGACGTGGTAGCGGGCATCCGCACGCCCAAGCCGATCGACGAGATGAAGAAAGAGATGCCTCAGGTTTACAGGGAACTCCAGGAAGTACGCGAGCGGCTGGAGAGGCACTACCGAGACATGCAGGACATCGAGTTCACCATCGAGCGGGGCAAGCTCTGGATGCTCCAGACCAGGACTGGCAAGCGGACCGCCCGTGCTGCTATCAAAATCGCCGTGGACATGGTAAAAGAGGGCCTTATTTCCAAGGAAGAGGCGGTCATGCGCGTGACTCCGGAGCAGGTGGACACGCTCCTTCACCCTCAGTTCGACCCTAAAGCAAAGGAAAACTCCAAAGTCATCGCCACAGGCGTGAACGCATCGCCGGGCGCAGCCGTAGGGCAGCTGGCGTTCGACGCTGACACCGCCGAGGAATGGGCCAAGAAAGAGCACCGGGATGTCGTCATGATCCGCCCGGAGACGAAGCCTGACGATGTTCATGGCATGCTGGCTGCCAAAGGGATCCTCACCAGCCGCGGCGGTGCCACCAGTCATGCAGCGGTGGTCGCCAGACAGTTCGGCATCCCCGCGGTGGTTGGCTGTGAGGAAATCGAGATCGACCTGGAGAGGCGAGAAGCTCGTACTGACAAGGTGGAGATGAAAGAAGGGGACGTGGTCTCCATCGACGGCACTGCTGGTGAGGTGTTCCTGGGCGCGCTTCCCACCGTCCACCCCGATTTCACCAAGGAGAAAGACCTGGCAACACTGCTTGGGTGGGCCGACGAGATCGCCGCTGGCGACATGCGGAAATGGCCCGAGGACTATGAAGGCTTCCCCACCAGAGGTTTGATGGTCTGGGCCAACGCCGATTACCCCAGGGATGCCCAGCGGGCCAGGGATTTCGGTGCCATGGGTATCGGCCTGACCAGGACAGAGCACATGTTCTTCGAGGAAGAGCGGCTTCCCATCGTCCAAAGGATGATCCTTGCCAAGACCAGCGAGGAACGGGAGAAGTACCTGAGCCAGCTCTTGCCGTTCCAGCGTGAGGACTTCCGGGGTCTGCTGCGGGTCATGGCCCCTTATCCGGTCATCATCCGGCTGATCGATCCGCCCTTGCACGAGTTCCTCCCCAGGTATGAAAGCCTGCTGGCAGAGGTTATCGAGATGCGCGTCAAGGGTGTTACCGGCCCGGAAAGGGACGAGAAAGAGAGTCTCCTGGCCGCTGTCGAGGCAATGCGGGAAGCCAACCCGATGATGGGCATGCGAGGCGTCCGGCTCAGCATCGTCATGCCCGAGATCGTCAAGATGCAGGTCCGGGCAATCTTCGAGGCCGCATGCACGGAGAAGAAAGCAGGGTATGACGTGCACCCTGAGGTGATGATCCCGCTGGTGAGCCACGTGAACGAACTAAAGGTTATCCAGACAGAGTTGGAGAAAGTCGCCAAACAAGTGATGGAGGAGCAAGGCATCAAGGTGCACTACAAATTCGGCACCATGATCGAGATTCCTAGGGCAGCGCTGACCGCAGAGGAGATCGCGGGCGTGGCGCAGTTCTTCTCCTTCGGCACCAATGACCTGACTCAGATGACTTTTGGATTTTCCAGGGACGACGCTGAGGCCAAGTTCCTCATCCAATACGTGGAGCAGGGCATTCTGCCCAAGAACCCATTCCAGGTGCTCGATCGGGATGGCGTCGGCAAGCTGGTCAAGATGGCAGCCCGCGATGGACGCAAAGCCAGGCCGGAACTGGAAATCGGCATTTGCGGCGAGCATGGCGGCGAGCCAAGCTCCATCGAGTTCTGCCATATTGCGGGGCTCAACTACGTGAGTTGCTCTCCGTTCCGGGTGCCTATCGCCAGGCTGGCAGCAGGCCAGGCAGCGATCAAGCACAAAGGCGAGACTCTGGGATAGGAAGGTGACCTATGGCTATCGAGCGCATGAAAGAGCTGAGGCGAAGAAGGCATCGGAAGCAGAAAGTCCGCAAGCTGCGGGCCAGGCTTATGGCTACCAGGGACTCCTCAGAAAGGCAACGCATCATCGAGAAGATCCGGAGAATCAGTCCTACAGCACCGATACCCGAATAGTCCGCAGATGTGGTGTGGGATGCAAAACTGGGCGGAGGGTTTCCCCCGCCCAGTTTTCGTAGGGCGACAGCAGCTCGAAAAGCTATCATCGCCCCGGATCGGGTGTTCGAAGTAAATCGGGAGCACGAAATCGCCTCAGGGGCTTTCTCGGCGCTTCTGAAGCGACCCGCTACTTGCCGTTGGGGTTGACGTAGAGCGATAACGGTTCTGGGGATTCCTGGGGGCCCGTAGGGCCCCCAGGAATTGCTTCGCTCTCCCGGATCTCGGAACTCAGTACGAATCAGGCAGTACCCAAAGTACATGACTGCCCCTGCTGACAACGAAAGCCCTGTTCCCGTTGCCATCCACAGTCAGGCCGAAAGGATCCGGCCCCACTGGCTGGGTGTGCAGAACGGACAGGGAAAGACCGTCGAAAATCGTGACCGTGTTCTCACGGCTGTTGCTCACGAAAACATGATAGGTGGTAGGATTTACCGCTATGCCGCCTCCTCCGTCCGCCCCGCCGTCGCCAACCTGCACCACGCCGATGCGGTTCAGCCCTTGAGATGTGGCGTTGAACACCGCCACGCGGTATGGCAGGTTCTGGGGTCTGTACGCCACATAGACCCTTTGGAGATCGCTGCTGTAAGTAATGGCGTACGGTATGCTGCCATCCGGGCTAGCCGGGCGTACTGTCTGACCGCTCAGGACAGTGTTGGTGTTCCCGTCTATGGTGGTTATATTCTGCGTATCGCGGTTGGTTACATAGATTCTGTTCAG
>WFSD01000254.1 GCA_015486235.1 Anaerolineae bacterium | reverse complement strand
TTCGGGAGAAAATGCCCAGCCGAAGGAGCATCCTCTGGACGCTCTGGAGCGTGTTCAGGTTGCTCTGGGAGAGACTGATGCTGACACCTTTTTCCTGAGAGCCCTGCACCGAACCATCCGCATCGAAAATTCCGCGCAGGAAACCCTTGTGGAACTCGGAGGAAGTCTTCTCGATCTTCTCGCCCAACTCCTTGCTCCCCGGTGTCATGCCAAACTCCATCGCCAGCTCTCTTGTGGCCGGTCGTGTCACTAGCCCCTGGAGCGGAGGTGCGGAGGCGCGGAGGGCCTCCAACCCAGAGGACCCAGCCCGGAGGGGAGGAGATTCAGAAAATGCTGTGTCTCTGTGTCTCTGCGTCGAATCGACGCTGATTCGCTCGATCCGCTGATCCGCCGATTCCTCTCCGAACAGCAAGCCCAACAGATATCCTTCTCCAAAGCCGTACCTGCCTTCCCAGCCGTTCACCTCCCTGTGATCGTGCAGGAGAAGCATGTCGCCGAGCCGCACGTCCGCCACGTTGACCCACCTTGTCTCGATTCTGTCCCTCGTCATAGCCCCGACCAGCTTCACTGGGTGGTCGCCAGTGGCTTTCAGCACGAACCCTTCTTTGGTCGTGATCTTGTAGACTCTCTTGACGCCGGTGGAGAAAAAGCCTTCTTCGGCCGTGTTCCACGGCTTGCCGTTTACCAGCACCTTGAATCCGTGCCCGATGAGGTCCCGCACCTGCTTTGGCCCCTCCGACGTCATCACAAAAGTATCTTCGGTAACGCAGGGATTGGTAGCCTCCACCTGATGAAGCTCCGGCGTCGGGCTGGAAGGCCCCTCGTTCATCCTATCCAGGAAGACCATGCCGGGGTCGCCGGTGGTCCACGCTGCTTTCACGATCCTGTCAAAAACCTCGCGGGCGTCCATCCAGCCGATGACCTCACCACCCTTGTAACGGCCGCCATCAGGCGCGGGCCACCCAGGTTGTGCCCGCAACGGGTACTTCTCCCCTTTCTTGACTGCTTCCATGAATTCATCGGTGGCCCCGACGGAGATGTTGAAATTGGTAATTCCGCCTTTAAGCTTGCTCTCGATGAATTCCAAGATGTCCGGGTGATCCGCCCGCAGGATGCCCATGTTCGCGCCACGCCTGCGGCCCCCCTGTTTGACAGCCTCTGTTGCGGCGTCGAACACACGCATGAAAGAAACCGGCCCGCTGGCCTGCCCGCTGCTGGTCATGACGTTGCTTCCTTTTGGCCGGAGCCTGGAGAACGCAAACCCTGTGCCGCCGCCGGACTGGTGTACTATCGCAGCGTGCTGGATTGCCTCGAATATGCCCGGAATGGAATCCTCCACCGGCAGGACATAGCATGCCGAGTACTGAAGTCCGCTATCCGTTCCGGCGTTCATCAGCGTGGGTGAGTTGGGGATAAATCTCCGCTCGACCATCTCCTCGTAGAAAGAGCGAGCGGTCTCCGCAAGGGCCTCGTCGTCGTATCCCCAGCGCCGCTCAGCCTCTGCAATGGCTTTGGAAACCCGCCACAGCATATCCTCCGGGGTCTCGATCAAATTGCCCTGAGGGTCTTTCCGCTGATACCGCTCCTTGAGAATACGGAGTCCAGCTTCAGACCACGAACCGTCTTTCTCTGGCCTTGGCAGACCTTCCAATCCTTTTGTATCCAGCACTTTTTTCTCACCTGTCATGTTCCCTCCTCGTCGTCAGGATGCCTCGACAGCGAAAACGCATCCCCGCGAAAGGATGAGGGGATGCAAGAGTAGAGGCGCGGCAGCTCTGTGCCCCTACCGCTTCCAGATCATCCCTGCTCGACAGAATTGAGCAGTCGATTGATTTCCTCTTGAATGGATTTTAGATCGGATATATTGAGGTAGACTGTAGTAAAGCGGATGTAGGCCACGTGATCTAGTTTCTTGAGCTTCTCCAGCGCCATGTTCCCTATCGTCTGGCTGGATACCTCGGCCTTACCCCGAGATACAAGCTCATCCTCTATCTGCTCCGATATCTTTTCCAGGGCTTCTGCCTGAATCGGGCGCT
>WFSD01000253.1 GCA_015486235.1 Anaerolineae bacterium | reverse complement strand
GGGGCTGGAGTGGGTGACGACCAAAAGCCGATCCGTCCCAACATTGAAGAAGGCCTCTCTGCCCTTTCCTATCACCCTGGCCGCCTGCGGCGGGAATCGTAGGGCGGGCCGTCTGGCTCGCCTGGTCAAGCTAACAGCTTGACCCGTAGCGTATTTCGTAGGGCGAGCTGTCAGCTCGCCCCGGCGCAACACTCTCGAAGCCGTTCCTGCCGGTGAGAAAGTGAAACTTGCTTGACTGGACGTCCGGCAGCCCCTCCCTCGCCCACGTGTGGGAGAGGGAGGGGCTGGGGTAGGAGAGGGCCAAAAGTCGCGCCATCCCACCAATTTTGAGCGCTACCAATGAATTCAGCACTTGAGACGCCAGACAGCAAGGGATTAGGGAACAGGGGTTAGCGTGTGAAGAACGTCCCGCCGCTCCGGGAAGCCTTCCGCTGTACCCTAGTCCCTGGCCCCTGTTTCATGGCGTCAGCCCGCCTCGAGAGCTGGATTCATCCGGTGGATGACAAAAACACAAACCCTTGGCGGAAGGCTTGTCAGTGCCAGCCTTACCGCCTCGGTTTGGGATGACGATGTAGCGGCGGAGGGCATTGCTTTTCCAGGAACTCATCTCCAAAATCAGCGAAAAGTCCGTCTGAGAGAACCTTGTCGCTGATTCGCCCATTCGCTGGTTTTGAACCTTCGCGCCCTCGGCGGCGAGACTTTGCCCCGTTCGCGCTAACAGAGTCTCTCCAAAAAGCCGTCATAGCTTGGTTAGCGACAGTCTTTGACGAAAGCTGGCGGCTACCGGCCAACGGCTCCTGTTCTGCCCCTGCTCCGCCGCCAGCGAAGCGCTGTCAACCGTATCGCTCCCTCAAGTCGCTGAGGGATTGATCGGCTTCTTCCACATCGAACTCCTCCGGATCGAATTCCTCGCCAATCCACTCCAACATATCCTCGTGCTCTGGATGTTCGGGGTCCCGGATGGCTTCCAGGAACTCCACGTATCCCCACACGCCGCCAACGTCCTCCGGTGGGCATGCGCGTTTCCCGCCGATGCACCTGGGGTATTGCTCCTCTGGAGCCCTGGGAAGGATTTTCTCCACCAAAATCTTGTGTTCCCAACTGTCACCGAAATCGTACTCGTAGGAGAAACGTTCCTTTTCCTGGCCAACGACTTCGTTCAGCCTGATCTTCGTGGCGTCTGTGACATCGTAATCCTTGAACTCTCCGTAGTAGTGCCCGTATATCTCGAACTGATAAAGATGCTCGTCGTACCACCCCATAGTCCACTGTATTACCTCATGGAGGTCGCTGAGGGTGATGTTCTCCGGCACCAGCACCCGGCGCCAGATTGGAGGACGAATCCCTTTCAGGGATATCTTGAGCTGGTACACTTTCTCGAAATTTCCGCGCTTTTTGGTTTTGCGTGCCATTTCACACCTCCAGGTTATCTCTGGCTGCGAAGAAGCCCTGCACAGGATACGACATTTCCGCCCTGGGCGCAAGTCGGGAAATCAGGCTGTCCGGCGCCTTTTGACTCGTCGAGGTACCCTGTGCTACCATGCGGGTGTCGTCCGCCCCCGTCCCCATCGGCAGGCGCTCCCTCCACGCGCCGGACGACGAAAAGTGAGAATGAGGCGCTGAGATGCCCCGGAGATTCGACGAAAATTACTGCCGACGCCTGGCGGCCCCCCCCGAAGGGCCGGTGCCTTTCGGTCACCGGTTCTTCAAGTGGGTGCTCTACACCCTGAGCCACACCCTCACGAAATTGGAAGTCCACGGCCTGGAACGTGTCCCGATGTCGGGGCCGCTCATCATGGCGTTCAACCACATCCACTACCTGGACCCGTATGTCCTGGTCTCCATCTTGTCCAGGTACAACGTGCCGATTTCCAAGATCGAGAATTTCGACATCCCCGTCATCGGCTGGACTATGGTGAAGTTCGGTGTGATTCCCGTGCGCCGGGGGGCGGGGGACAGGAAAGCGATAAGGGCGGCGCTGGACGTGCTGGCCGCAGGGCACATCTTGGTCATCGCTCCCGAAGGCACTCGCAGCGACAGCCACACCCTTCAGCATCCCAGGGGCGGCCTGATCTACATTGCTCTCCACTCCGGTGCGCCGATCCAGGTGGTTGGAATCACGGGGACTCGGGAGTTCCCAGGCGCGTACAAGAAGCTGCGCCGCCCCCGATTCGGGTTTCGGTTCGGGCCGGTGTTCCGCCTGTGGCATTCCGGCGAGAAAGTCAGCCGTGACGTGATGGCCCGGATGGAGGACGAGGTGATAATCCAGCTTGTGCGCGTCCTCCCGCTGGAGTACCGCGGCGTGTACGCCGACCGCGTGGACGAGGAAACGGTGTACCTGGAGGAAGTGGGTTAGAAAGCGAGCTTTCCGCTGCCCGTTGGTGTGGATGTTGGAATCATTGCACCAGAGCTTAGCCCCGCATCACGCCGCACTCGCAATCTCTGCTGGCGTTCCGGGGAGGGGCGGTGTAAAACAGAGCGCGGCAAAGCAGCTTTGTCCGATCGACTTTTGCCGATCTTCGAGCAAAAGGAGGCAGAGCGATGGCAGGTGAAGGCTATCACGAACCGGTGGAGGAACTTTCCGACGAGACCAGGGACCTGCACAGAGCTGTTGTGTCTCTGATAGAGGAACTGGAAGCCGTAGACTGGTACGATCAGAGGGTGAATGCGAGCAAGGATGCGGAGCTAAAGGCAATCCTCGCCCACAACAGGGATGAGGAGAAGGAGCATGCCTCGATGCTTCTGGAATGGATACGCCGCAAAGACCCGGCCTTCGACAAAGAACTGAGGGACTATCTGTTCACCGAGAAACCCATCGCCCACGAGTGACGGAACGCTCCCGCCCGGGCTGCGACCGTCTACAAGTGTTTCTCTCAAAGTAACTGTTCAGGGGGATTCCTCACCGCAGAGCCCGCACAGCAAATCAACGAATGAACGAATCGGCGAAACGGACCGCTCCGGGGAAATCTTGTCGCTGATTCGCTTGATTGGCCCATTCGCTGGTTTTGAACCTTCGCGCCCTCGGCGGTGAAATTTGCCCCGTCTGCGCTGGCAGAACCTCTCCGAAGCCGGCATTGCCTGAGCAGCTACGTGTGGGCTACTTTCTGTACGCCTGCGGCACGTACTCCGGCAATTTTTTCTCGGCGAATGTCGGCTTCAGCCGGGCGAACCGCTGTCGCCCGTCCACCAGCGGCACCGAAGGCCAGTTGTCGCCGATGAGCGGTCGGGCGTATCGCAGGAAATCGTCGGTCACGTCAACCCGATTCGGCGAGATCCACACCTCCGGGAAATGCCGCTCCGAATTCGCCACCAGCTCCAGCGGGACCTTGTCATACCGAACCTGGTACACGTCCCCCCGTTCCCGCAAGATGGTCGCCATGAACCCATTCCCGTCCCGCAAGGCGATCTCCACGGCTTTCCGTCCCACCTGGTACGCTTCTTCCAGATCGACGGTGGAAGCGTAGATCATGCTGTGACGCTGAGCCGTGCCGGGCACGTTCCCGCGGGCCGCGCCTCGCGCCGGCAGCCCTACCTTGTTCAGGTGGTTCACCACCGCTCGCTCCACCGTCAGCGCGCTGGACGAGAACATCACGTGCC
>WFSD01000252.1 GCA_015486235.1 Anaerolineae bacterium | reverse complement strand
GATTACATGGAAGACGTGCGGACATTGTACGTGCACATTCGCTGGCTAAGGAGCAAGTTAGAGCCCGACCCGTCCCACCCCAGATACATCCTCACAGTAAGAGGGATAGGGTATCGCTTCAACCCCAATGGCAAAGTCTGACAAACCAGCGCGACAACGACGCCGTTGTTCCGATCCCTTTCCATACGAGCGTGAATATGTCCCGCTGGGCTTCTGAACTTTATTGCGGCGCTCAAAACTGTTGGGGTGGAGCAGCTCCTTTGCCCTCACCCACCGGCGTGGGCTAGGGAGGGGCCGTCGGGCGGCTGCTTGTGAACGTCCGCGCCTTCCGAACGGAGGAAAAGCCGTGTTGGGCCGTAGAGCGGACTGTCACGCTCACGCACGCGTCACATGGTGGAAGACAACAGAACGGATAGCGCGCGTTTGAAGAAAAACCGCTCCCAGGTGACTTCCTTGTTTAAGCCGATCTGAGCGGGCTAACACCCCGCTCTACAAAATGCTCCGCCGCAGGCAGCCAGGGCGGTGGGTGAGGGCAAAAAGGCTTTCTTTGCCTCCTTACAAGGCAAGCCCATCCCACTACTTTTGAGCGTCACCAACCCTATTGCAGGCTGCGAGAGAGAACAGCATTACAGCAGGGCAAGCATCCCTGGATATAAACAAGCGCTACGAACACGCCTGCATCCAAGGATGTGGGCCCTGCAGACAACGTTTCTGCGGACTCACACGTCTCCAGATGCTCAGCACTCGCCCACGTTGGGTTCAGCGATCGTATCTTCTATACAGGAAGTTAGAGACACCTTCATGGAAAACCACCTCTTCCTGGCCTGAGTCAGCCGAACCGGGCTCGGCATAAAGAGGTACTATATCGTCTCCCATGATCCCAACCATCATCCTATCAGCATGTTCCCATTCTTCCTCATCTACCCAAAAACGATTTTCTTTAGACATAACCCACCTCCACCAAAATTGACCTCGTCGGCGCACGTCAAAATCACCGCGCACACTCGCTACAAAAAGCTCCAGCACTCTCCCGTGCTGGAGCTCCATTGCCCCAAGATATACACCCAACAAAAAACCCCTCCCGGTTGGGAGGGGTATCAGATTTTTCTTTGTACGCTGCTAAGAAATCACTTCAATGTACTGCAGCCTCCCAACCGGTAATAGCTTCTGGCCGACAAGGACCAGAAGCACAATAATGATGAGGCTAAGAAGGCTATTCAGTACAGAAATCATTTTCTACTCATCTCTCCTATCTTCAATCAAATGCCAATATAGCACCACTCATGGGATATGTCAAATTCCCTAAGTCGATTCAGCAATTCCGATTTCGGGCATAGCTCAAAGGAGCCATTTACAGCCTCGACAAGTCTACCGAGACATAGCGGCAGACTAAAGCACGAAACGACGCCAGTACTGATATGGACCACAGTGCTTTGCAGTCTCAGCCCGGTCACATTTGGAATCGCCGAGTCGATTTTCCTCAATGCAACAAGAGCAGCGGGTTCTTGTGAATGTTATGGTACCTGATCTCGAAATGCAGGTGAGGGCCTGTGGAGTGTCCTGTACTCCCGACAGAGCCTATCCTCCGGCCCTGTGCCACCGATTCGCCCTTTCTCACCAAAATGCTGGACAGATGGGCGTAGTACGTTCTATACCCATTGCCGTGATCTATGATCACAAGCTTACCGTAACCCTGGTTGTTCCATCCGGCAAAAATCACATAGCCGGAGTCAGAAGCCACCACAGGCGTGCCCACAGGCGCCCCGATATCGATAGCCCTGTGCCCACTCCAAAATCGCTGGGTTATCCTGCCACTGGTAGGCCATATGAATCTACCGGTACCATGAGAGGCATCTTTCGGTATCCTGATATCTGGGATGTGAACTATTTGGGGCCGGGGCGGTTTTTTCCCACCTGGGATTATCAATTTCTGCCCTGGGACTATCGTAGGCGCTTCAGGGTCCAAATGATTCGGTTCGAAGGCAACGATGGCATCAGGAGTAACCTTATATCTCCTGGCTATCTTGCCTATGGTATCCCCTTTTACGACAGTATGATAAACCCCCGATACTGGCAGTATTACCAAGTTCTCACCCACCCGTAGAAGATCGGGGTTCCCTTGAAGCCGTTCGTTAGCCCACAAAATCGTCTGAACAGATATGCCGTAGCGCCTCGCTATACCAAAGACCGTGTCGCCAAGCTGCACAGTGTACGTGATTACCCTGAGGCGTGGCCTATCAGGGATGATCGTCTCTGGTCTCGCTTCCCTCTCCAGGACACCAGAGCCAATATAGCTCGGTCCACCATGGTCCTCCCATTCCAACGGCAGAAGAATTGGCTCAATATCCGTCTCCAGGGTAGGAGTTAGCACTGACTCCAGAATCGCTCGAGGCGGAGGATCCACCGAGAAAATGCGGGCGGAAGCAGAAGATGGGTTGAAAGCAATGGCCAAAAAGAAAGCGAGGAAAGCCGCTAAGATCGGCAACAGCCTCGCTGGAACGGATTTGTTAAAAGCGGTGACGCTTCCCAAAGATACTGGAGGCATTTCTTCGGCGTTCTCGCCAGAATTCTCCAGTTGCATTGCATTACTCGGGAATGTAACTCCACGGTGGAACATAAAAAAACCCCCTGCACCGCGAGATAACGGACGGAACGAGCATCCGACGCCCGATAGCGCAAAAATATGTTACAATTATATGCACATGCGCCGGCGGAAGCAAGTTGGAAGAACCAAAAGCTACAACACGTCCTTATGCAGCGTAGCCAGGAACTCGCGGTTGCTTCGGGTCTTCATCATTCGCTCGATCACAGGCAGCAGCGCCTCCACTCCTCCGCCCATGGCGTCGATCATCCTGCGCAAAGTCCACACACGGGATAGAGTGTCCGGATCGAGTAGCAACTCCTCTCGCCTGGTACCGGACCGCTCGATATCAAATGCGGGGAAGATTCTCCTCTCTGCCAAACGTCGGTTCAGATGCAACTCCATATTGCCGGTGCCCTTGAACTCCTCGTAAATCACATCATCCATGCGGCTGCCTGTATCCACTAGGCAGGTTGCAATGATAGTAAGGCTGCCTCCTTCCTCGATGTTCCTGGCTGCGCCAAAGAATCGCTTAGGCGGATACAATGCTGCAGGGTCGAGGCCGCCGGAGAGGGTTCTGCCAGTGGGGGTAATGACCATATTGTAGGCCCGGGCAAGCCTGGTGACGGAATCCAACAAAATCACCACGTCCCGCTTGTTCTCGACCAGGCGCTTTGCCCTTTCCAAAGCCAACTCGGCCACTTTCACATGGGACCGAGCCGGGTCGTCAAAAGTGGAACTCGCCACTTCCGCCTCTACGGACCGGTCCATGTCAGTCACTTCTTCAGGCCGCTCGCCGATGAGGACAACCATCAACTCGATATCGTCGTAGTTGGTCGTGATTCCATTGGCTATCTGCTTGAGGATAGTGGTTTTCCCGGCCTTTGGCGGAGAGACAATCAAACCACGTTGTCCCCTGCCGATGGGAGCTATTATGTCTATCAGCCGAGTCGCCAGGATGGTAGGCTTCGTCTCCAGCCTCAACTGCATATTGGGGAAAATGGGGGTAAGGCGCTCGAACCTGGGACGACGATACGCCAACTCTGGATTCTCGCCGTTGACGGCCTCCACTTTCAGCAGGCCATAGTACCTCTCCGTCTCTTTTGGCGGGCGTACCTGCCCCACAACGAAATCCCCGGTGCGGAGCCCAAAGCGCCTTATCTGGGACTGAGAGACATAGATGTCCTCATAGCTCGGCAAAAGCCTCTCGGACCGAAGAAAACCCACACCGTCTTCGGTTATCTCCAGGATTCCCCCGCCGAAGATCAGGCCTTGCTTTTCGGCATTGTGCTTGAGCAAACTCATTATCAGGTCGTATTTCTTCAAGCGGGAATACCCGGTGAGGCCAACTTCCCTCGCCATAGCCTGCAACTGGGGCAGTGTCTTGCGCTCTAGATCACCGATATTCATGTTGAAAAGAGGGACAGGGCCTGTAGTACGTGTCTCCTCCCTCTCCCCCACGACCCCCGCAGACTGGTCTTTGGCAGGTTTTTCTCTCTCGGTCATGCTCTCTGTAGCCACTTCCTGTTCTCTTCCATTCCGATCGCTCATGCGACAATCCCTCCTTCATGGGTCACAAAGCTCTAATGCAGCGACTTCTCACCGCGTCCACTTCTATGAGACTGTCAAACTCTCCAGGTCTTACACAGACAACGTACAAACGCGACTCACACACTTGCACGGGAGGCTCTGGCTTTGTCTGGGAAAAGCTCTCTCGGCGAAAGCGCGGTGAAAGATGTACACCTGCAATGGGGTTTTTCAATACGTTGTATTTCCCTACAATGCACAAAAGCGGGCTTCACCCAACAAGACATTGCAACCGAACCCGATGCTTAAAACTGGCACGGGCAAAAGCATCCTTCCAGGGAGCCCCCACCGAACAAAATCGCGAAACAATTTAATTTTGTCGCGTGCCGGGGTAGATGCACAGCGGCTCACTTCCTGCCAGATGCAATTGTAATTATAAACACATGGTTCACATGATGTCAAATTTTCAAAAGGGGAAGGGATTCCGAAGCAAATCGAAAACACGAAATCGCTTCATGGGCATTCTCGACGCTTCTGAAGCGATCCGCTACTTGCCGTTGGGGTTGATGTAGAGCGATAACGGTTCTGGGATTTCTGGGGGCCCTACGGGCCCCCAGAAATTGCTCCGCTCTCCCAGGGGAAGGGATTCCGAAGCAAATCAAGGCCCGAAAACGCCCCTGGGAGCCCTCACACTCGATACAGGGCTTGTGCTGTGGCTTGCCAGGGGTTGACGAGAACCTCCCGAAAGGCAGGTTAATTCCTGGGGGCCCTACGGGCCCCCAGGAATTACTTCGTTTTCCCAAGGGAAAGGATTCCAAAGCAAATCGAAAACCCAAAGTCGTTTCAGGAACTTTTTCGACGCTTCTGAAGCAACACGTTCTCACTTGAACACCTCCCCGGCCTCTCTGTACCACAGCACCAAATCGAGATGCGCCACGGGAATATCCACTTTCCTGGCGAAATCCTTCATCTTCCCCTCTATCTCCAGGTACTTCTTCCGCGAAAGAGAGGAGGGAATCTCCTGTATCACTTCCAGACGCTTCAGGTTTTTCAAGACATGCCTGTCCAAGATCGTTAGATCCTCACCCAGGCCAATGTTGCGCAGAAAGTGACTCGCTTCCTTGTACCCCAATCCCTTGACATCTTTCACCAGCCACTCCCTGGCCCCGGCAGGGGAGGAAAACCGAGCAATGCGATTTTTCAATCCAACCTTACCATCTCTCGCGAACTGTTCTCTGGCACTGACAATATACCCCGCTTTCCTGATCTTAAACCTGACCCCTGTCAACTCTGCCATAATCTGAGATTCATCTCCGGCGAGAAGCAAGCCCTTGTCCGCCAGACGTTCGATTGCCGCCCAGCAGACCCTGGCTCTCGACTGAGGGGTCAGAAGGCAGAAAGCCATCTCGGCGAAGATGCGCTCGTCGGTCCCATTTTCCCACACCATCCGAAAATCGGCCAGCCTTCTCTCTATAACCGCCTGCACAGAGCGGTAGATCTCCTTTACCCTCCCAACCTCTCCAGCATCGTATGACATAAACTCACTCCGAAATAGAGGCTCCAGGACTGACTGAAATCACTCTTTGGGAAGCGCATTTCCTCGAGCCAGTGGTTCGTCAAGCGAAACACTGTGGGCATGGTTTCCGATCGGATTCTTGCGAATTTACAAATTGACCTGACAAAAGGAGTCTGTAGAGCGGACTGAGCGTCCACATCAGCGAATGAGCGAAGAAAGCAACTCCGCCTACCCGCAACGCCCTAGCCCTGCTGCATCCACTTTTCCGCCCAACGGACGAACTCCTCCATCCGCGGGCGAACTGCCTCGTACGAAAAATGGAACCACGCCAAATGGTAGTTCCATTCTACCATTCTCCGGCGCCGCACAGGATCCATCGCTGCCTTCACCGCCGCGTCCACAACCTCCTTGGTGATCTCGCCGGACATCTCCACCACGTCGAAGTTCAGCGGGGCGATGTCCGTCTCGTATACCGGATATCGATTCACGAGAATCGGCAGCCTGAAATAGATACTCTCCAGGAAAGCATTGCCGAAACCTTCGTACTTGCTGGGGTAGGAGACGAAATCGGCATGCACGTACGCATCCCAGATGGAATACATCTTCTCCCCCTTGATCCCCACCGTCCGGCCATTTCGGGGCAGGTGGAGAGCGTAAACGTTCTCGTCGTACTGGGCGAACTGACCAAGACTATCCCAATCCTCCCGAGGGGGATACACATGCCTTGTGTTATTGAAATGCGCTGCCGCGTAGCGCAGATCTACCCCCTTGCTCCGGGCCAACCGCTCCAGCTCATTCAGATAGCCCATACCCTCGTCACCGGCCCTGTGGGTAACCAGCAATACTGGCTTCTTGCCCATGAGCCTATCGCGGTATTTGGGCCTGTTCATCTCCTCAACGAGGGCTACCGACAGCTCGATCCCTTTCCTCCGGATGACCCGGGTCGGCTGCAGGATGATGAAATGATCCTCGGTCAACCCAAGGCTCTCCCGCAGGTCATAGTTGAAGGCATCCAGGCCTGGAGCGGCGCGGGAAAAGTCGAAGATATTCGGCACTATCTCCGAATCGATACCCTTGCGCTCTTTCAGACTGCGCTGTGCCGGTGTGTTTATCACCACGTGGACTAAGTTCGGAGCATCCACCGGGAAGTAAGCATCCAGGATATCCGGTATGGAATTGACCAGAAACCGCTCTCGCTCCCAATAAAAATCATGATGGTGCCCAAGAGTCGGTAGCCCGCTCCGCTCGACATATCGCCCTATTGCAACACCCAGCGGCACGTGTATTGGGATAGCCAGGGTATTCTCCGCGACCAGCAGGTCTATTTCCCTGCCCCGGACAAATTCCTCGATCTTGGATTCCAGGTACTGAGCCATCTCCTCGATCTTCTGGCGGAGCTGAGGATGGGCCTTTCGGACCCCAAAGCTATGTTCGTACACCCAGACAGCATCCGGGTGCCTGAAGTGCATCTCCGGCACCAGTTCACTCCCACCGGGGCTGTCGTCATCCAGCTCACCGGCACAGTGGAAAACCCGATGCCCCATCTGCCGGAGTAATTGTGTCCATTTGTCCGTCTCCAGAGAGACGCCATCCGTACCGGAAAGCCTGGTCGAAACGAATCCGATGTTCATCAATCCCCTCCTGTCTCAGGCGGATCTCCATGCGGTGTGTCTTTCACTTCTACGATAGCCAAGTCGGCATTGAGCGGAATTATATCCCATATTTTCTCCCTGGGCACGCCAGCGTAGTCGATCTTCACAATAGCGATGGGAAGCTTGTGGGTCACCAGCACCACCGTCTCCCCCGGATGTCTCCCGACGATCTCCCACACCGCTTCCAGTACCCTCCGCTCCAGATCGTGCAGGCTCTCTCTGTCCGGCATCTCCAGGTCCCAAGGCCGTTCCAGCCATATACGGAACTCTTCCGGGAACTGTCGTCGGATATCCGTCACCAACATCCCTTCCCAACAACCCTGATTTATCTCCTTCAGGCGAGGCTCAGGGATCACGGGCAATCCGGCCGCCTGTGATATCGCCAACGCTGTCTCCCACGCTCGCTTCAACGGGCTGCTGTAGATGGCATCGGGGTGCAAAGCAGCGGCTTTCTGCGCCGCTGCGCGTGCCTGAGCACGCCCGTGCTCGTTCAGTGGCGGGTCCGCTTGCCCCTGATATCGTCCTTCAACGTTCCAATCCGTCTCCCCATGCCTCACCAATGCTAACTTCGTCATCAGCGATCCCCATTTTCCGTCGGTACTCCGGTATCTCGATCATCGGAGGGCGCTCCCGCTCGATGATGTCCACCTCCTCCAGGGAGTAATGGCGGCCTTTGAGGCGTATCAGCTTCATGCTCTTGCTGATGTCGGACACCATCTCGATCTTGTGATGATCCTCCAGACGGGAGATGAAGACCTGGAATATCTCATGCGCCATCCTGCTGAGGGAAGAGAGGGATTGGTTCCGGTGTATCCTCTCGACCAGATCCGACTGAGCAATAGCCCAGAGCCCTTCGAGGGCCAGTATATCTATGAGAAGCCCCGTCTCCACGCCATACCCCGTGAAGAAAGGCAGCCTCTCCAGCAGCTCCCGTCGCCCGGCATACTCACCAGAGAGAGGCTGTATCAATCCAGAAAGCCTGGGAAAGAAAAGGTTGAACATTGGGCGCGCCACCAGCTCCGTCACACGCCCGCCTCCGCCAGCCTGAATCCTATCACCAACACGCAGGGGGCGGCGATAGAAGCCTTTCACGTACTTGATGCGCTGGCTCCGAAGAAGCGGTCCAATAAGACCGTACACGAAATGCGGCTGGATATTCCTGATATCCGTGTCTATCCAGACGATTATGTCCCCGTTCAGCACATACAGGCTCTTCCAAAGCGCCTCCCCTTTGCCCGCGTAGCTTCCCACCTCATCGGCCAGGATTTCCTGGTGGATGTACACCGGTATTCCCAAGCTTCGGGCTATCTCCCTGGTGTAGTCAGTAGAATTACTATCTATCAGGACGATCTCATCCAACAAAGGGTAACGCTCCTGCAACGCACCTTTTACCACCTCAATTATCCGACCTATGGTCTCCTCTTCGTTCAATGCAGGGAGGCCCAGACTGATAGTCACCCCTCGTTCCTGCTTCACCTCCACCAGATGTTCCAGATCGGAGAACTCTGTACTGTGGAAAGTGTTCTCGGCAAACCACTTATCCACCAGAGTAGAGAGACGCATTGGAGTGCCTATCCTCGTGGCGAAACGGCGGTAGATATGCCAGGCAGAGCGTCGCTTGACAGCGCCGACCTTGCTGACGATGATGACAGCGCGGTCTGTTTCGGCGGCGATACGCGCGGCCAGGTCGCCCACCCGCACATCTCCCTGGTCACCCGGCAAGCTCGCCCCCATGACAACCACACAATGATCGCAGGTCTCTTCCAAGATCCCAGCACACACCTCGCCTTGGGCCAGGGTCACCTGGCGGTCGACCACATCAAGGCCACCCACCACATCAAGGAAGTCGGTGAAAGACGACTCTGACCACGATACCCCTTCCTCCTCCGACATGACGTGGAGCAAAGTTATCTTGGCGTCGTTCGCCCTGGCAATAGCCGTCGCCACGTTGAGAGCCAGGGGAGCATGCATACCTCCTCTGACAGGCACCAGTACCCTCCCCGCATCTGCTATCCGCCCTGGTCTAAGCACGAAGATCACATCGCACGGAGCCCGACGCAATATCTCGTTCTGATCGACCCCAAGCATGAAAGCGTCCCGCGCACCGGACCACGGGAATACCGCCAGGTCAACCCCCTCCCGAGAGATATCCTCCAACACCCCAGCCCAGGGAACGTGGCCCACGTGAACTCTCTCTGCGATGCGCAGAGGCATATCGGGGTGTTCTTCCACAAGCTGACGGAGCTCCTGTCTCCGCTTCTGGGCATATTCCGCCCCCTCGCTGAGGGACTTCCAGGTAGGCACCTCCACCACACCCACCAACACTATCTCGCCATCCCCTCCCTCCAGCATCGCGTAGGTCACCGGAAGGAGGACATCCGCAATCTCCTTACTTGGTACTGGCAGCATGACTTTCATTGTATCACCTCTCCATCAGACGTTCTATCAAAGGCAGAATCCGCTTGCCCAATATCCGACCCCAGGTGTAGTGCCTCAGAATCTGCTTTCTCATCCTGTAAACCTCATCCTCACTAAGGTAAGCATCTATCCTCCTGGCGATCTCTTCTGGCGATTCGTCTAAACCAAAAGTATGGATCAGGCCGTCTCCGCTTTCCCGGAAAGGCGGTATGTCGCTACAGAAAATCGGCATCCTGACGACCCCCGCCTCCAAAATCGGTATCCCGAAGCCCTCCCGCTTGCTGGGGAAAAGCAAGATGTCGGCAGAGCGGTACAGGTCTGCCATCAATGTCTCGTCGGGGACAAACGGTTCCCCGGCACCACCGCGCTCGTACAGGAAGACGACGCTTTCGGCAACACCCAGGGAGTCCCGCAACTCCTGGAGCGAATGCAGGTACGCCGTGTTCGTCGGATTGTGTGGACCCGGTGGTCCGGTGACCACCATGACCGGGCGCCTGTCCAGCTCCACCAGCGCCGCCGTGATCCGGATGCCGAGCTCGATGTTCTTCCGACGGGTGATCCTGGCCGGAAGCAGGATGGCAGGGTCAGCATCCCATAGGCCGATATCCTCCACCAGACGCCTGCCCTCCGGAGAAAGGCCGAGTATGTGACCTGGATCTATGCCGGGGGGAATCACCGTTATCCGCTCCGAGGGCCAGCCAAAGAGATCTGCCAGCATCTCCCGCCTGTCCTGAGAGACAACCACATACTCCACTCCAGGCCATGGCTCTCTGAGCAGGTCCCACGGGTAACCGGGGTGCAGGTCCGGCGTGTAGAGCGGGTCCAGCCAGGCGAAATCGTGACACCAGGCGATGAACCTCATCACCCCCTCCGAGGCCAACCGATGCAGCGCAGCGGTCAGGGGAAGGTTCTTGTGTAGAGTCGTGGCGTTGTGGACAATGCAGATTTCCACCCCGTCCAGCGCCTTGCGCAGGCGGGAGGCTATCTCCGACGTCAGACGACCGAACTCCGGAGGAACCTGGCCCGCGGCGAGGCATTTCCCCACGGCAATCACCCGCTCGTACCGTGAATCCACTTCCGGAATCGAGATCACACGGACGCTCGGGTCGAATTCGCCCACCCTGCCGGCGATCACTCGCACCGGATAGCCCCGACCCGCCAGGAGCCTGGCGTGCATTTCGATCGTGTGTTCCACACCGCCCACCAGAGGCGGGCCGGCGTAGTGTAATATCGCTATGCTAGGCTTGCCATTCATGGTGACTGTCTCCTTCTCGCACATTATAGCACAGCCCGGCAGGCGGAACGCATTCCGAACGCCGCCAGCCTGCAAATTGTGACTCAGGGGGATATGTGGTAACATATCCCGAAAATAGAACATTGATGCACATTGATTCTTGAAAATATCTGCGTCGACCGGTGGTTGGTAGAAGTGCAGCACGTTTGCACCTTTACCAAAAGGTCAAACCGGGTAAGCAAAGACTGTTCCGAAAATACCCATTACCCGACCGTTCGCAGCAATTACTATAGGAAAAATGCGCCACTCGGAGGTAAACGATGAAGATGCTGTCGTGGCTGGCCGACCGCTTCGCATGGCAGGCGGCCGAGAAAACGCTGGACTGGGATGCTGGGCAGGAGATGTCCGGCGACGAGGAGAAAGCGCTTGTGGCGTTCATTCAACTCGAGGAACAGGATGTGGAACGGCGGGATTCCGTGTTCAAGAAAGCGCTAAAACAAATAAAATGGCAGGCGAACAAGCTGAAATTCCGGAAAATAGTGCTCCATTCCTTCTCGCATCTGGGCAGCCATGCCAACGCCGACCCGGAGTTCGCATGGGAGTTCCTGAACGACCTGGCTGAACGACTCCGGAAGACCGGTTACGAGGTCTGGATCACGCCTTTTGGCTACACCTGCGACATAACCCTCACTGTCGGCGGCGCTCCCATCGCAAGGGTCTGGAAAGAGATCTAAACATCTCACGGGGGGCATCCACACATGGAAATAACCTGGTACGGGCATTCGTTTTTCAAGTTCAGAGATCGTGGCATCTCCATAGTGACCGATCCATACGATGCTTCCATCGGGTACCCGGTGCAAAAAATCAAGGCGGACGTGGTCACCATAAGCCACCATGCGCCAGGGCACAGCAACCTCCGGGCGGTACGGGGGAAGCCAAAGGTTTTCGACGGGCCGGGCGAGTACGAGGTGAGAGGTGTCTTCATCACCGGTCTGGCCACATGGCACCGGAAGAAAAAGGGCACTCTGGCAGAGCGTACCACCATGTTCATCTTCGAGTTTGACTCCCTGACGATCGCCCACCTGGGCGATCTGGGCGTGGTGCCCTCGCAGAGGGAAGTGGAAGATCTACCCAGCGTGGATGTGCTGCTGATCCCGGTGGGTGGTGGCGACACCCTGAATGCTGCCCAGGCTGCCGAAGTGGTCAACATGTTGGAGCCAAAAGTAGTCATCCCAATGCATTACAAAACCAGGTTCACCAAACTGCCACTGGACCCGGTAGACAAATTCCTGCAGCAAATGGGACAGAAAAGCGTAAAGCCGGAGCCCACGCTCAAAGTGAAGAAATCCAAGAATCTACCAGAGGAGACAAGGGTCATCCTACTGGAATGCACCGTGTAGGGCGACACATGCACCGCCTTTGCCACGATGTGAAAGTCGTTGGCAGGATTTTGATAGTTTTTGACAGTGAACAATCGGTATAATGTAGTAGTTCTTAGCGCTCCTAACCAAGGGGCGCTTTTTCATGGGAGATGTGAATGCCGAATAGCTCACGGATACCGGGATTCTACCAGAAGAGCATCGAAGAGAGATTACAGATAGTCGCCGAGTGGGCAGGGTTGACGGAAGAAGAACAAGGAATCCTCCGTTCCGGGCTGGCTCCAGCCCAGGCGGATAAGATGATCGAAAATGTAGTGGGCGTTTTCTCCCTGCCCATGGGCATAGGCGTCAATTTCACAATCAACAACAGGGACTACCTGGTGCCGATGGTTGTAGAGGAGCCGTCGGTGGTGGCGGCGGTGAGCAACGCGGCGAAAATCGCACGCGCTGGCGGCGGGTTCCACGCCGGTAGCACCGAACCGTTGATGATCGCCCAGGTGCAGTTGCTGGACGTGCCAGACATGGCAACTGCCAGGTCGACGATCGAGAACGCCAGGGACGAAATACTCGCCCTTGCCAACCGCTTCCATCCAACCATCCAGAAACTCGGCGGTGGGGCAAAAGGCCTGGAGGTGCGGGTCCTACCGGAAACGGATGCAGGCCCGATGCTTGTCGTCCACCTGCTCTACGACACCCGAGATGCCATGGGGGCCAATGCCCTCAACACCGCTGCAGAGGCCGTGGCTCCGCTGCTGGAAAAATTGACCGGCGGCAGGGCACTCCTGCGGATACTTTCGAACTACAGCACCATGCGCCGGGCATGGGCCAGCGTGCGCATCCCCTCCCAGGCATTCTCCGGCAAGGGGTTCGACGGAGAGGACGTCGTGCGGGGCATCGTCGCGGCAAATGCTTTCGCCAAAACTGACCCGTACCGCGCTGTCACGCACAACAAAGGTGTGATGAATGGGATAGACGCAGTGGTGATGGCGACGGGGAACGACTGGCGGGCTGTCGAGGCAGCTGCCCATGCTCATGCTGCCAGGGACGGTCGCTACCGCAGCCTCACCGAATGGGGCATTGGCGACGACAATGCACTGGAGGGACGTCTGGAGATTCCCATGGCCCTGGGCATTGTCGGAGGAGCAACCAGGGCACACCCGCAGGCCAGAATCGCACTCAAAATCCTTGGGGTGCGCTCGGCGCGGGAACTGGCTGAGATCACAGTGGCCGTGGGATTAGCCCAGAACTTGGCAGCCATCCGGGCCCTGGTCACCGAGGGAATCCAGAAAGGGCACATGGCACTACACGCGAGACAGTTGGCGCTGGCAGCCGGAGCCATGGGAGAAGAGGTCGATCAGATCGCATCAAAGCTCGCAGAATCCGGCGATATCCGCGAGGAAAAAGCCCGACAACTGCTGAGAACACTCAGAGCCGCGGATTGACGTGGTTTCCGCTGTGGGAGGCGTGAATGGGTAAAGCAATGATACCGAAAAAAAAGGTCGGCATCGTGGGCTACGGAGCATACGTGCCGCGATACCGGATAGAAGGGGCGGAGATACGCCAGATGTGGGCCGGAGGCAAGGGTGGCCTCCCGGTCAATGAAAAATCGGTACCCGGTCTAGACGAGGACACCGTGACCATCGCAATCGAAGCAGCAAGGAATGCCCTGGCGCGGGCACAGGTCGATCCGGAGGAGATCCGTGCCGTGTGGGTCGGCAGCGAATCCCACCCTTACGCCGTGAAGCCGAGCTCTACCATAGTTGCCGAGGCACTGGGAATAGCGCCACTGACGCTGGCAGGGGATTGGGAGTTCGCGTGCAAGGCCGGCACCGAAGCATTGCAGGCCGCCATAGGGCTGGTAGGCTCCGGCATGGCACCGTACGCCCTGGCAATCGGCGCGGACACTGCACAGGGAAGGCCAAGCGATCCTCTGGAGTACACGGCGGCCGCTGGCGGCGCAGCTTTCATCGTCGGATCTGGGGAGGAAGCGGTCGCCGTGCTGGAGGCATCCCTCTCGTACGCCACCGACACCCCCGATTTCTGGCGTCGGCCTTTCGAGCACTACCCGAGCCACGGACACAGGTTTACAGGGGAGCCAGCATATTTCCATCACATCACGTCGGCGGCGAAGGCACTGTTGGAAGAGATGGGCAGAAAGCCAGAGGATTACCGGTACGTCACCTTCCACCAGCCCAACGCCAAGTTCCCTCAACGGGTCGGGAAGATGCTAGGATTCAGGCCGGGGCAAATCGAGACAGGGCTTCTCTCCCCAGTAATCGGGAACACCTACTCCGGAGCAGCAATGGTCGGGCTGACAGCAATCCTGGACGAGGCAAAGCCAGGCGACCTGATCCTGACGGTTTCTTTCGGCTCCGGAGCAGGAAGCGACGCGTTCTCCTGGCGGGTGACCGATAGGCTCCCGGAAGTGCGTGATGCCGCTCCTTCCACGAAGGATTACATCGCACGACGGAAGCTGGTGAATTATGCCACCTATGCCAGGTTCAGGCACAAGATTCTGAGGTGACTGGTCTGCATTTCACCGCTGAGAACGCAGAAGGAAAGCCGACAGCCGTTGGCCGATAGCCGTCAGCTTTCATCAAAGACTTGATGCGGGGACAACAGTCCCTATCGGCTCACGGCTGACTGCTGATAGTTTTTCAGGTTTCTCTGTTTGCTCGGCGAATCTGCAGTGAAAGGTCTTTTTCAGCGAAGTCTGAGATGATTTCGTGCCATTGGAGGTAGCTTTGAGACAGGTCAGCATAATCGGAATAGGAGAGATACAGGTCGGGGAGCACTGGGACTTGACCCTGCGCCAGATCGCGCACCAGGCAATCAAATCCGCCCTGGATGACGCTGGGGTGGAAACGGCAGATGCCCTCTACGTGGGGAACATGCTCTCCGGAAAGCTGAACAAACAAGAGCATCTCGGTGCATTGCTGGCGGATTTCTCCGGCCTGCGAGGGATCGAGGCAGCAAAAGCAGAAGCAGCAGATGCATCAGGAGCAGCGGCTTTGCGCTGGGGCGTGATGGCGGTCGCCAGCGGTTTTCACGACACAGTCATCGTCCTCGGTGTGGAGAAAATGACCGATGCAATGCCAAACGAGGTGCAGGCAGGGCTGGCGCTCTCGGAGGACAGGGAGTACGAGGCTGACCATGGCGTCACCCAGGCAGCGCTGAGCGCCATAATGATGCGCAGGTACATGCACGAATACGGCGCCACGCTGGAGGATTTTGCGTCATTTGCCGTGAATGCCCATCGGAACGGCGTCGGGAACCCCTACGCCATGTTCCGTCGGGCCATCAAGCCAGAGGTGTACCTGCGGGCAGCTCCGCTGGCGGACCCGGTGAACCTGTTCGACTCCGCTCCAGTCTGCGACGGGGCAGCAGCGCTGGTCCTCACGTCGGCGGAAAACGCCGCCAGGATGGGCCTGGACCACCCGCCAGTGCAGATCATCGGGTCCACTGCTGCGACCGACGCCGTGGCAATCCACGATCGGGAGGATCCCCTTTTTCTCAATGCGGCGTACGTTTCGGCCCAGGAAGCCTACATCCAGGCAGGGGTGACGCCGGAGGATGTGGACCTTTTCGAGCTACACGATTCCTACGGGATCATGGCTGCGCTGAGCCTGGAGGCATGTGGATTTGCCGGAAAGGGCGAAGGAGCGAAGCTGGCTGCAGAGGATGGCATCGCCTTGAACGGTCGCATCCCTATCTCTACGATGGGTGGGCTCAAGGCACGTGGCCACCCCGTTGGCGCGACCGGCGTCTACCAGGTGTTGGAGGTCGCCCTGCAACTACGCGGGGAGGCCGGAGACAATCAGATTTCAGAAGCACACATAGGAATGGCCCAAAGCATCGGTGGAACCGGTGGCACGGCCATAACGCATATTCTGGCAGTTTGAGGAGGTATCTGAGATGGACGGTATTGCAAGAGATTGGAGAGTTCGGAGACAGCGATATGCACTGCAGGGAGAGGTCTGTGAGCATTGCGGGGCGGTTATCTTCCCGCCTCGAGATGTGTGCCCTCACTGCTCGCACCCTGCCCGCACCCCCGTTACCCTGAGCGGAAAAGGGGAGGTTTTTTCCTTCTCCACCATGTACAACGCGCCCGCGGGGTTCGAGGAATACATCCCGTACACAGTCGCAATGGTCAAGCTGGAGGAAGGCCCTGTGGTCACCGCGCAGATCACCGATGTGGACGCGGAAGACGTTTATATTGGCATGAAGGTGGAAATGGTGACCCGGAAAATCAGCGAGGACGGCCAGGATGGCCTGATCCACTACGGATACAAATTCCGGCCTATGCTGAAGCGAGCAGCATAGGAGCCAATGGGTCGCGATGCATAGAACTGGCGGAAGCCATCAGAACGCCAGCATCGCGTGACTCCACCAACAGAACCCCGATGTCGGGGGAAGAAAGGGCTGGAGGTAGTGGTCCAGTAGGGCAGCCTACAGCTTGCTCTACTCTCGGCGATGCGGCCACTGTTAAAGTCCGAACGCCATCCCCAGGATATCGAGAAGACGCTATTGTGCCGCGGGTGGCTTCCAACCGATCTGGGAACCACTATGAGGGCCGAGGAAAGGGAAGTGTATATTTTGTGTGGTGGCAGAGCCACCACACAAAATATACGCTACTCACTTCTTCCTCACCGCCGCAATACTCTTGCCTTCATGCCCATATCCCATATTCTCGGTAAAGCCCAATGATAACGATAAGATGTGCCCGGTGCAAAAGGAAAATTTTCAAGTATCAGAAGATCGGGAAGGGCCGACTGTGGCACTGTTGGAAAGACAGAATAATAGAAGATTATAGCGTCAGAGAAGGAAATAAAGTGAAATGTCAATGTGGTAACGTGATAGGCATCGACGAAGGAAAATGGATCAAGATGAAACAACATTCTTTCACATACTCGGGAACAATAACAAAGAAATGACTCGTCCTCCATCCCCGCCTCACACTGTTGGCGGGTTGTTGCCCGATTCCAGCTTCCAAGTGCCCTCTCCTGCATCTATCCCTGCGGTTCAGCCGGATTCTTTATCAGAACTATTCCAACCAGCACCGAAATTATCCCAATAACCCCACAGGCTACGTAACTTTCCCGCAGACCTATGCTCTCGGCCACACTTGTGGCAAGAGCCATGCTTACCAGCATCGAGCCGTTCACCAATGCGCCAATAGTGCCGTTAACGCGGCCCATCAGCCGCTCCGGGGTAACCGTCTGGACCATGGTCATGAAACTGCCTTCCGCAGGCATGGCAGCCAACCCCATAGCAAGCACACTTACCAGTATGAAGGCATACCCGGCAGCAAGTCCCACGGCAACGAACGCAATGGAAACGATCGTTATGCCGCCCAGAAGCAAATCCTTGTGTCGGCTGCTTTGCAGTACGGAAGTTTCCATGAGCAAAGTCCCGGCAAGCATCCCGACCCCCTGAACGCCATCTATGAGCCCGATTTTCCCTGCCCTCAGATGGAAAACCCGCTGCATATAAGGCACCCAGAGGACATTTCCGGCTCCGAGACCGAGGAAAAGCGCTCCAACGGTGATGTTCAACGCCACCAACGTTCTCTCCGAGATCAGGAAACGCAGGCCTTCGCGCAGATCGTTCCATGTATTCCTCAACCCGGCAGCAGCCTGACCGACGTCTGGAACTGGATCCATCCACAGCAAAAAACTCGCAGACACCAGGAACGTAACAGCATCTACAATGAAGGCCACCGGAATGCCCAAATGCTCTATCGCAAATCCAGCGGTGGCAGGCCCGAAGATCATAGCAGCAACCTGGGTGCTCTGGCTCAAAGTGTTGGCGGAGAGCAGCTCGTCGGAAGCCACCACCTGGGGGATCAACGCATTTTTGGCAGGGGAAAACATCCCGCTTATACCGGACTGGACGAGCGCAAGGATGTAAATCAGCGGGAGCGATCTCATCCGGAACGCTACAATGAAAGCCAGAGTCGTGAGGACCCTGCTGAGGTCCGCCAGGATCATCAGCCTGCGTCTGTTGAACATATCGACCAGCGGCCCGCCAAACACGCCGATGGGCAGTTGCGGGAGCATAAAAGCCATGGAAACCAGCCCCACAGCTTTCACACTCTCGTTGGACAACGCGCTCACACCGAGCATTATCGCCAGCCAGTAAAAACCATCACCGAATTGGCTGATAGCCTGTCCAGTCCACAGTTTCTGGAAGGATGGGTTGCGCATCACACGAGCGAAACTTCTGCCCCTGGTTGTACTCCCATCCATATCTTTCATCTCCGACCCGGCGCTCATGGCGCTCCGCGAGCAGCCAGCGTATGCGCCATGGTCGGGACGACTCCCACAGCCAGTGCTATGCCGGCCGTAATCCGCAGCGTGCCCTCCCATGATGCGCCTCCGCTCTTGACCACGAGGTACGCCAGCGCCAATATTGCCGCGACATAGAGAAAACTGCAGCACCACTTCTTGAGGGGTTCTACCCGCCGAGGGAGCAATTTCCACCTCGCGCGGCTGTTCAACCCCGCTATCCCCACAGCGGCAGCAGCGAGCCCGCAGCCTCTCCACATGGGTATACTCCAGGAAGGCTCGCCCTGCCTCAGCAAAAGCACCCATGTCGTGAGGGCAGCATACCCCCACAATCTTCCCGGTTTCCTTTGCCAAAGGGATGCCAGCGAGGCCCATACCAGCGTACCATACACAGCCCATGTGATCCAGCTTATCCCAGATTCCATAGTCCACCACGGAAGTTGTCGGGACACCTGCACCAAAAGCGCCTGGATTGCGGCTGGCCAGAGCACAGCCCACAGCACCGCCAGTGTAGGATGCGCTTCCTCTCCGACGGCAGGAAAAGCCCCATGGAACGGGAAAAGGAGCAACAGCGGGAAGATGGCAACGCTCAGAAATATCGAAGCTATAGCAAGTGGATGAGGGTCGCCCGGGCGCAGAGAGGCTATGCTGGCGTAGCGATGGGCAAGTATGACCAAGGGATACGCCAGCGCCGGAAACAACACGACGCGCCAGGCACCTCTCGATGATGGCGGCCCAGCGAGGCCAATGGAGACGATTGCAGCTGCCACAACCACGAAGAAAAACTCTTGCCACACAGAGGAGCTAAGCCACAGAGCTGCCAAGGCGGAAAGCCAGAGATTGCCCCAGGCCAGACCCGGACGCATTTCAGGGAGAATCACCGCCAACACCCCCAATCCCAGGACGACGAGGTACGCCATGAACACCCACGAACGTGAGGCATCCTTGGTAAGCTGAAACGCCAGACCCGCTATTCTCCATGTCCTGGTGGTGTCCACCTGTTGCCCAAATACCCAGAACACACCTGCAGGCCACAGGTAGAGGATCCATGCGACAAGAGCAGTCCAGGCAACAGTTATCAGCCCGGCAAGAAAAGTGTGACGGACGAAGTACACCACCGATGCCGCTACCAGAGGGAGTACTATCAACCAGAAAGCGCCCCCGTTCACTCCACAGCCTCCGGCCCCAGACGCTCCGCTACGACAAGAAAAGAGATCGCCAATCCCAGGAGCATCTCCAGGATGTACATCGCCCCGATATCCATGGGAGAGACGGCGAGTCTGGACAGCACCAGCAGAGCTCCCTCCCATGCCACGAGCAGTCCAAGCCCGGATGAAAGCCTGTCGTCTCCCAGGAGTATGTTGCCGAAAGCGAATACGAACATCATCTGTAAGAGGATATCAGAGCGCCATGGGGCAGGGATACGGTTCCGAAAGTGAAGCGCAGGCAAAAGCAGCAAAACTAGAAAGCCAAGCCTCCAAACCCAGTGGGTCCTGGCGGGCGGTGAGGCGGTATTCTTACACGAGAAAAACAACATCAAAGCGACGAAGCCGCCGACAAGCATCTGCGCCCATGCCCAAGGCATCGGCAGGCAGGCCCTTAAAAGCATGGAGACGGGTACGAGCTGAATCCCCCAGAGCAGCAACAACAACCGCCAATCCCTCAAGACGAACAGAAAAAAGACGGACGCAAGCAGGACAGTCCCAAGGGGTACATCTTGCAATCTCTGCCACAGGATAGCTTCCACTCGTTCTCCTCGTACTTTGCTCATATCGGCAAAGACATTTTAGCACGCACTAAGGAGCGGGGCAAGGGACAGAAAACGGAACTATGCCTGCAACCGCCAGAAAGCAATATGTCAAGTTTATTGGGCTTTCGAAGCAAATCGAAAGCCCGAAGCCGTTCAGAGGCTTTCTCGATGCACCTGGGGCAAATCACGACTCGCCATCGGGGTCGACGGAGACCGACGACGATCCAGAGGGGATCCTGGGGCCCGTAGGGCCCCAGGGTTCGCTTCGTATTCCCTTATTGCACAACACGCGGATTGGTGGTAAATTTAATTGTAACTTTGCATAGCCTTCCGGCCTGAAGTGCCGACGGCAGGCGTACCTAAAACATACCAGAGCGTTTGTTGCTTACTTCAGCACAGATACTTACTAAGGAGAGCACAGATGGCGGAACAGAAATTTGACGTTGTGGTCATAGGCGGTGGGCCTGGCGGATACCTG